>DASWKP010000251.1:0-3862 GCA_036396575.1 Longimicrobiales bacterium
TGACGGGAGTCACGGGTGGCTCGCCGTCCCCGCATCTCGCGCCAAGGAGCCGCGGAGCGCCTCCCATTCCTCAACCGACAGACAGCGCCCGGTGCGCACCTCGAATCTCTCCAGGGACCGCTCCAGGCGGGCCAACATGGACCGGGCGTCCACCCGCCGGGCGGGGACGGTCACGCGGCAGCGGTCCAGGTCCAGGAGCACGGCCTCAGGCATGGCGTTTCCCGGCGTGAGAAGGACGTTCTTGGCGTTGACATCGACGTGTCGAACCCCCACCGCTCCCATGTGCGCGAGGAGCTTGCCGGTCGACTCCAGGGCCTGGACCCTCGTGAGTCCGGGCGGCACGGCGTCGGAGAACAGGACCCCCGCCAGGTCCGTGGACCCGGCAACGTACTCGGTCACCAGGTCTGCGCGATAGAACGGGCCCGCGCGATAGACCGCCCCAGCCACGACCCTGGGGGTGGGCACCCCCCGGTCGCGGGCGGCATCACTGGCTCGGGCCTCCCGCCAGGGCCGCGGCTCTCCCAGCCGCAGGTGCCGATCCCCTAGCAACGACGCCACGGCGCCGCCCCGGTGGTACCTGCGCACCACGCGCATCCCCAACGGCCAAGTCACGGCGTACACCGGCCTCCGGCCCTGCAGGATCCGCGCGTCCTCGGCTCCGGCCGCGCAGGCGTAGAGGCTGCCGTGCTCCGCGAGGAGGGCCGCCACCCACGCCCGTTCCTCCGGCCGGACGAAGGCATGTGTCCGCGTGGACCCGACAGGCTCGTACCCGGAGGGGATGTCCATTGGCGAGGGCTCAGCCGTGGGCGGGTCCGTCAGGCGACGGGCCAGCTCGGTGGCCGGACGCCGCCTCCTTCGGGCTCCCCACGACGCAGTACCGGTAGTTGCGACGACGCCTGCCGCCCAGCTCGACCACGTCCGCCAGGGTCCCTCCGGCCCGCGCCACGATCTCCTCCACCTGCTCCCGGGCGATGAAGTGGATCTCGTAGGGCAGGCGGCCCTTCAGGCGCTGGAGCACATGGCGGAGATGCTCCCGGTTCATGCGATAGAAAAGGGCTCGGAGCGTCCCGGGCTCGATCCGTGGGCCGCTCCGCATCTGGAACAGGGCGCATCCGTGCGGGCGGACCACCCGGAGGAACTCCCGGATGTACACACGGGCGTACCGGGGAGGGATGTGCTGGAGGGTGATATTGCTGTACACGAGGTCGAAGGAGGCGTCCCTGAAGCACGAGAGGTCCGGGCGGGTGTTCACCAGATACCGGACGCGTTCGCCGTGGCGGTTGTGGGCACGGGCCGCGTCGACCATGGATTCGGCGATGTCGACGCCGACCACCTCGCCCATGTGGTCCGCCAACGCCTGGCTCAACCGTCCCACGCCACACCCGAAATCCAGGGCACTCCCTCCCCGGACGTCGATGCCCAGGCTGTCCAGGTAGTCCATCACCCCCGCGATCTCCGCCCGGCCGTGGGCGAAGAATTCCTCCGGGTCCCAGCGGTTTCCCGCGCGGTTGTGCCGGGTCAGGACCGCGTAGAAGGGGTCCTCGGCGCCCCAGCGTTGGTACGTGTCTCTGATGAATCCAAGTCCCATCCATCGCTCCTGATGGAGTCGTCCCGGCGGGATGCTCCGGCCGCGGATCCTATCGCACGGGGCCCCGGGCGCGCGTCCTGGCCGCGCGCAGCACGTCCAGAACGGTCCTGAGATTCTCCTCCTCCGGGTGCTTCGCGGCAACCTCGGCCGCAGCCGTGCCCATCCTGTCACGGACCGGGTCTTCCATGAGGCCACGGACGCAGCTCAGGATCTCCTCCGGCGCGCCGGGGTCGACGAGCATCCCGGAGACCCCGTGTTCCAGGAGCTCCGACGCGCCGGCAAAACGGGTGGTGATCACCGGGAGCCCGGCCGCGAGGGCCTCCAGGATGACGAAGCCGAAGGAGTCGTGCCAGGAGAGGTGCAAGAAGACGTCCGCGGCGGCGAAGGCCCGCATGGGCGGGCGCACCGGGCCCAGGAGATGCACGGCATCCTCCAGCCGGTAGCGACGGATCAGCCGAAGGGCCTTTCGGCTCTGTCCTCTCCCGACGCCCTTTCCCGCTACCAGGAGCCGGACGTCCCGCGCGCCGCCCTCGGCGCGGAGGCGAGCCAGCACGTTCAGGATCTGCCAGAGTCCCTTGAGGCGGAAGTTGTGTCCCATGAAGAGAACGCACACGGCGTCGTCGGGGATCTTCCACTCCTCGCGCTGGCCGGTCCGCAGCCGGGACCGCTGCTCGGGTGAGAACTCCACGAGGTCCACTCCGTTGTGGACCACGTGGACGTGGTCCTCCCCGACCGCGTAGCTGTCCAGGATCTCCCCGCGCATATACCAGGAATTGGCGATGATCTGCGGCGCCGGGTCGGGTGCCTCATAGAACTGCCGTTCCCACCTCCGCTCCGCCAGCACCCAGGGCGCCATCCTGAGGAGCGTCCGGGTCCCTCGCTCCCAGGGGGTGCGGAAGGAACGGAGATTCTGCCGATAGTGCTCGGTTCCGTAGCCGGGTCGGAGCACGTTGGCGAGGACCCCGCGGTACCGGCGCGCCCGCTCCGGATTGAGGAGGAGGACGTCCAGCTCCAGCCCGGCCACGTATCGCCGGAGCGCGCTCCGGGAAAACCCGTGGAGGCGGTGGAGCCGAACGCCGGGAGGCGGCTCCACTTCGGGAGGCTGTCGCCGCACGGAGAGCACTTCGACTCCGTGTTTACGCTCCGCCAACCACGCCCCCAGGCGCCAGAGATAGCGGTCCTGACCGCCCTGCGGACGGAAGCGGCGCGTGTCGATCCCGACGCGGAGCGGCGCGGTCACCGCGGGCCCGCGGCCCTGGTCTGAACAGCGCTGGCCTGAATAGTATCGGCCAGAACCGTCTCGTATCGGTCCACCATGCCCGCCTCGTCGAAGTCCCGGTCCACCCGGGCGCGGCCCGAGGCGCCGAGCCGGGCGCGCAGTTCGTCGTCCCTGGCCAGGCGCTCGATGGCCATCGCCAGGCTCCGGGCGTCTCCCGGTGGCACGAGCAAGCCTTGCCCCTCGTGTTCGACGACCTCGGGCAGGGCGGCGGCCCGGGCCGCGACAACCGGCACGCCCGCGGCCATGGCCTCCACCGCCGCAAGCCCGAATCCTTCCCTGACGGAGGGAAAGGCGAGCACGTCCAGGGCCTTCATCACCGCGGGGACGTCGGTCCGGAAGCCCGCCCAATGTACGCGCTCCACGCCTCGCAGGCGCCTGCGCATCTCGGGTTCCATCTCCCCCTCACCGACCAGGACCAGATGCGCTTCCGGCAAGCGTGGCGCGAGGATTCTCCACGCGTCCGCCAGGGTCAGGACACCCTTCCCGTCGACGAATCGGCCCACGAAGCCCACCGTGAGGGCGCCCCGAGGCACGCCCAGATCGGCCGGCTTTCCCTCGCGGAAGGGCCCGGGATCGATGCCGTTGTGAATCACCGACGTCCTCGCCGGGTCGATCCAGGGCGCCGAGTCCAGCATGATCCGGAGGGTGGCGTGGGAGTTGGTGACGATGTGCGCGGGGAGCCGGCCGTACAGGAATCGGTAGTGGAGGGAATCGCGCAGAGGCCTCGCCATGGCGCGCCTCACCACGACGGGAATCCCCAGCGACCAGGCGGCGATGGCGGCAGAGCGCATGTCCTTGTTGGTGGTGGCTAGAACGACCTCGATCCGCCCCGCTCGGAGCAGGCGTCGAGCCCGGAGGAGCCCCAGCGGGCTCCAGTCGATCCCGCCCAGGACCGGATCCACCGGCACCACGCCGCGGAGCCGCTCCAGGGCCGGGAACACCGGCCGGCACACGAAGCGTACGTCGTGGCCACGCTGCCCCAAGCGTTCCGCGAG
>DASWKP010000252.1:0-7787 GCA_036396575.1 Longimicrobiales bacterium
CAGTACATGGTGGATCGGGGCTCACGGATCCTCACGGCTCCGGTGGAGGGCTGGTACGACTGTGGAAAGCCCGATACGCTCCTGGAGTCGAACCGCCATCTCCTGGAGACGACGCGCGGGGGCACCGACCCCTCGGCGGCGATCCGGGGGGCCGAGATCATCGAGCCGGTGCGGATCGAAGCCGACGTCGTGGTCGAGGGAGGCTCCGTGGGTCCCAACGTCACCCTGGAGCGGGGGTCCCGGGTTAGGGGCTCGGTGCTCCGGGACTGCATCGTCGGCCCGATGGCCGAGATCACCGACTCCGAGCTGGTGGATTCCCTGGTGGGGGGCCACGCGTCCGTGAGCGGCTTTACGGGGAGCCTCGATGTGGTGGATCACTCGCGCGTCGCGGGACACTAGCGGGCTCTAAGAGTCCCTCTCGGTCGCCAGCAGCACCGTCAGCAGCGCCCGCAGGATCCCGTCGGGGCCGTTCACGTTGCGGTACCACTCGCGCGTGGTGTGCGCGTGTCCGGCCTCACCTCCGGCGCCCATGGTCAGGGACGGGATCCCCAGGGACATGGGGACGTTGGCGTCCGTCGAGGACAGCGCGAGGCCCGGCGTGGCCCCCACGGCCGCGGTAGCCGCCATGGCCGCGCGCACCAGGAGGCTGCTCGCATCGGTGGCGCCGACGGGGCGCCGCCCGACGTCCTCGACGCGCAGCGTTACGGGGGCGGTTCCGGGCGCGGACCGCTCGTTGGTGCGGGCCACATGGAGGTGCGCCAGGCGCTGGACCTCCTCATCCATCTCGTCCAGGACGTGCGCGGCCTCGCTCCTGACCTCCAGCTCTACCCAGGCTTCCTGAGGGATAACGTTGATGCTGGTCCCGCCTCCCCACCTCCCCACCGTCAGCGTCGTGGTCGGTCGGGTGGGAAGGTCGAGCGCGGTCGCCGCCGCGACGAACGCCCCCAGGGCATGGACGGGATTGGGGGTGCCCCAGTCGACCCAGGAGTGGCCGCCGGACCCACGCGCGACGAAGCGGTACCGGATCGAGCCGAGACCGGATGTCACGAGCCCGTCCAGGCCCGCGCCGTCCAGCGAGATGAATCCGGCCGCCTGGTCGCCCGGGCCACCCGGGCCGAAGAGGTGGCGCACGCCCCTGAGGTCGCCGGACCCTTCCTCGCCGACGGTGGCCACGAACAGCACGGCGCGCCGGAGGCTGAGGCGGCAGGAGACCAGGGTCCGGGCGAGGGCCAGGAGCGCGGCCAGGCCACGTCCGTCGTCGCTGATCCCCGGCCCGCGCAGACGGTCCCCCTCGTGACGCACCCTCACGTCCGTGCCGGGCGGGAATACCGTGTCCAGGTGGGCCGCGATGATGAACGGCGGACCCTCGGGGCCGGGTAAACGGCCGAGGACGTTTCCGACCGTGTCAGCGCGGACTTCCACCAGCCCGGCCTGGTCCATGAGTTCCGCCATGCGGCGGCCCCGGGGCTCCTCGCCGAAGGGCGGCGCCGGGATCTCTGTGAGCTCCCACTGCTCTCGGAGCGTCCGCGCGTCCGTGTCCAGGAGGTACCGGCGCGCGGCCTGGATCTCTCGGGAGCGCAGGAGGGCCACGGCCCTTTCCGCGAGGTCCGGCTCGTCGGGCCGCGGCGCGACGCCGTCTCCCGCCTGGCGGGACTGTTCGTCACCCATGGGAGCGAACCTGCCGCCCCGGCTTCAAGCGTGTCAACGCGCGCACACGCGCGCCGCTCACGGTCCCAGGGCATCCGAGAGCGCCACTGGCCGGCGCTCGGGTTGGTTTTACGCTCTCGTTACACGGATGACGCGGGCCGCGTTACGATGGACCCCTAAGCTTCCGCACCGTCCCTGAGTAGGCGGTTCCGGCTCCGTCCCCCGGCTCGCGTTTGCCGGGGCAGCCGTTGGGTGGAGGAAGCGAGTCCTTTACAGGGAGGCCCGGATGACCGTACGTCGTTTCGACGCCGGGCGGGTGGGGTGATCTCTCCTACGAGGAGCACCATGGCGGCTCCCAAGCAGGTGACGGCCCCTCGAGTCCTCGTGGTCGAGGACGAGGCGGACATCGCGGCCCTCATCGCGTACCAGCTCACCCGCGAGGGCTTCCGGGTGGAGACCGCGTCGACCGGTGTCGACGCCCTCGGAGCGGTGAACCGGGAGATCCCGGACCTGGTCGTCCTCGACCGCATGCTGCCCGGCCTGAGCGGTGACGAGGTGCTCCGGCACCTCAAGCAGGAAGTGGCCACCCGTTCCATGCCCGTTCTGATGCTCACCGCGAAGCGTGAGCAGGAGGACCGCATCCAGGGGTTCGAACTCGGGGCCGACGACTACCTCACCAAGCCCTTCAGCCCCCGGGAACTGGTCCTGCGGGTCCAGGCGATTCTCCGGCGTATGCGGGAGCCGGCCGACACCGGGGGCGGTCGCATCCTGGCGGCAGGCCCCATCCGCGTGGATCTGGCCGCCCACCATGCCTCCATCGACGGCGAGGAATTGAACCTCACGCCCACGGAGTTCCGTCTCCTCCAGGCCCTCCTGGAGAGGAGAGGCCGAACCCAGAGCCGGCGGCAGCTTCTGGAGAAGGCCTGGGACGTGGAGTCCGATATCGCCGACCGGATCCAGACGCGGACCGTCGACATGCACGTTCGCCGTCTGCGAGCCAAATTGGGTGACGTCGGAGACTGGATCGAGACGGTCCGGGGCTTCGGGTACCGCCTGCGTGTTCCGGGCGCGGAGCCGTAGGAACTCACATCAGGGCGGACGCCCTTGCGGATGCGAATCCAACATCGGCTCTTCATCGGCTTCCTGGGGGTCGTGGGGGTGCTGGTCGCGCTGATCCTCCTCCGTGTGGGCGGCGGGCTGCGCGAGGACCTCAAGGAGACGTTCCGGGAGGAGCTCGAGCGGCTGCTCGGGCTGGGGGAGGAGCTTGTGGCGGCCTCTCCCGGCGCGACGCCGGACGCCCTCGCCAGGGCGATCACGGACCGCGTGGGCTATCGGGTCACCTTCGTGCGTCCCGACGGCGTGGTCGTCGGCGACTCCTACGTGGAGGCCCGCCTGCTTTCCGGGGTGGCCAACCACTCCGACCGGCCGGAGGTCCGAAGTGCTCTGGCCGCCGCCGACCGAGCCGAGCCCAGCTTTGCCGAGCGAGCCTCGGTCACCGCGGGCGAGCCGCTCCTCTACGCCGCGCGCGTCGTGGACGTGGACGGCCAGGCGATGGTCCTCCGGCTCGGTGCCCCGCTCAGTGAGGTGGAGGACATCGTGGCCTCGATCCGACGCGCGGTCACGGTGGCCGGGTTGGTGGCCACCCTCGTGGCCCTGGTCGTGGCGTGGGTGCTGAGCCGGGCGCTGTCCCGGCCCCTGGAGTCGCTGGCGGGGCGCGCGGCCACGCTGGCCGGGGGCGACTTCTCGTCCCGCGCGCCCCTGAGCACCAAGGTCGTGGAGCTGGACCGGCTGTCCATGGCGTTCAACCGCCTCGCCGACGAGCTTCAGGCCCGCCTGGCTGAGCTGGGCCGGGAACGCGACGAGATGCAGGCCCTCATCGACTGCATGGCGGAGGGGGTCGTAGCCCTCACCGACGACGCGCGCGTGCTCCGCACCAACCGGGCGCTCCGGGACCTCCTGCAACTGCCGGAGTTCCCACAGTTCGCTCCGGTCGGAACGGTGATCCGGAACGCCGAGCTTCGGGACCTCCTGGAGGAGTCGGTGACCCGGCCCGTCGAGGCCCGTGAGGTGCGCCTGGACCATCGCCACCTCATCGTCACGTCGCGCCTGCTGGATCAGGGGGGCGCGGTCACGACCCTGCTGGACGTCACGGAGATCCGCCGCCTCGAGCAGGTGCGCCGGGACTTCGTGGCCAATGCCTCCCACGAGCTCAAGACACCGCTCACCACCGTGCGCGGCTTTGCCGAGACGCTCCTGGACGCCGAGCCCTCGGAAAAGCTGCGCCACGAGTTCCTCACGGCCATCGTCCGGAGCGCCAACCGCATGCAGCGCCTCGTGGACGACCTTCTGGATCTGTCCCGCCTCGAGTCGGGGGGGTGGCGCCTGGAGGCCGAGGAGGTCGAGCTGTCCAACGCCGTCAAGGTGGCCTGGGCGGACTTCCGGGACGCCGCGGACGCGAGGGGGGTTCGGTTCGCGATGCATGGCGACGCCGTGGCCCTCGCCGATCCCGACGGCCTCCACCAGGTCTTCCTGAACCTGTTCGACAACGCTCTCCGTTACACGCCCGATCGCGGAAGCATCACGGTCACTGTGACGACTTGTGACGGAATGGTGGAGCTGGCCGTGACCGACACGGGGCGGGGCATTCCCTCCAAGGCCCTGGACAGGGTCTTCGAGCGGTTCTACCGGGTAGACCCGGCCCGGGACCGGGAGCTGGGCGGAACCGGACTGGGACTGTCCATAGTGCGACACCTGGCGTCCGCGATGGGGGGGCACGTGGTGGCCGAGAGTGAACTGGGCCGCGGCGCGACGATCCGCTTCACGCTCCCCCTGGCCGGTGGGGGCGACGAACTGTAACGGTGGCCCGTCCTCCGTTACTCTCCCGTTGCAATTGTGTCACGAAGATACGATGACGTACACCTATCCTTGAGTGACTCCCGTCCGACCCGAGCACGCTTCGAATGTCCGTGACCATCCGCCTGGCCCTCTCCACTATCGCTATAGCGCTTCTCTCCGCCTGTGGCTCGGGGAGGGGTGGTGACACGGGACCGGGCTCGGGGTCCGCCACCCTGGCCGGTTCCGTCGACAGCGACGGGTCCAGCACCGTGTTCCCGGTCGCCGAGGCGGTGGCGGAGGAGTTCCAGATTCGACATCCGGGGGTGCGGGTCACGGTGGGTGTGTCCGGCACCGGGGGCGGCTTCAAGCGATTCTGCGCCGGCGAAACCGACATCTCCAACGCGTCGCGGCGGGTCGACGACTCCGAGATCCGGGCGTGCGAGGCGCGAGGCGTGGACTTCGTCGAGCTGCGGGTCGCCTGGGACGGGCTGTCGGTAGTGACGAACCCCGCCGCCGACTTCCTCCAGTGCCTGACCATGGACGAGCTGAGGAGGATCTGGGGTCCTGGCAGCTCGGTGCTGACCTGGCGGGACGTGCGCTCGGAGTGGCCGGCCGAGGTCGTCCGGCTGTACGGCCCAGGCACCGACTCGGGCACCTTCGACTTCTTTACCGAGACCGTGAACGGCAGGGCCCGGGCCAGCCGCACCGACTTCCAGGCAAGCGAGGATGACAACATCCTCGTCCAGGGCGTCGCCGGAGACCGGGGATCCCTGGGCTACATCGGCTTCGCCTACTTCGTGGAGAACCGGGAGGCGCTCAAGCTGGTGGGGGTGGACGCGGGCGGCGGGTGCGTTCTGCCCGGCGACGACACGATCGAGGATGGGACGTATCCGCTGGCCCGCCCGCTCTTCGTCTACGTGAGAAGGTCCGCGCTGGTCCGGCCCGAGGTGCTGGCCTACGTGCGCTTCTTCATGGAGACGGCCGCCGACCTCGTTCCGGCGACCGGATATCATCCTCTGGAGGCGTCGGACTACCGGGCCAACCTGCGGCTCCTCGACGGCGCCTGAGCGTCCCGGGAAGGGCCCTCACCGTGCCGTCCGCTCAGCCGTCCGCTCCCTCCATTCTGGGTCACCGGCGCACCCGCGACCTGACTGAGCGGGCCATCGGGTGGGCGCTTTTCCTGTGTGCCGGCCTGTCGACGCTGGTCACCGTCGGCATCGTCCTGGTCCTGCTCCGGGAGACCGTCGGCTTCTTCTCGCAGGTCTCCGTTCTGGAGTTCGTCACCGAGACTCGCTGGACGCCGAACTTCGAGGAGAAGCACTTCGGGATCGCGCCGCTCGTGGTGGGGTCCGCCCTGGTCGCGGGAGGGGCCGCCCTCATCGCCCTTCCCACGGGACTCCTCACGGCGGTCTTCCTCAGCGAGTTCGCGGCCGAGCCCGTGCGGCGGGTCCTCAAGCCCCTCCTGGAGATCCTGGCGGGCATCCCCACGGTGGTCTATGGCTACCTCGCCCTTACGTTCGTGACGCCCCTTCTCCGCATGGTGGTTCCCGCGACCAACGTGTTCAACGCCGCGGCGGCGGCCATCGTGGTGGGGATCATGATCATCCCCACCGTGGCCTCGCTGTCGGAGGATGCCCTGCGCGCTGTCCCGGACGCCCTGCGTGAAGGCGCATATGGGCTCGGGGCCACGAAGTTCGAGGTATCTACCCGGGTCGTACTGCCCGCGGCGCTGTCCGGTATCCTGGCCTCGTTCATCCTGGCCATCTCTCGAGCCGTCGGAGAGACCATGGCCGTGACCATCGCCGCCGGAGGGTTGGCCAACCTGACCCTGAACCCCTTCGAGCCCGTCCTCACCATGACGGCCTACATCGTCCAGGTCAGCCTGGGCGACACGCCCCAGGGCACGATCGTGTACCAGAGCCTGTTTGCCGTGGGCATGGCCCTCTTCGTCATCACCCTGGCGATGAACGTCCTGGGCCAGTGGGTCCTGGGCCGCTTCCGTGAGGTGTACGAGTGAGCGGCGGGGTCTCGGTGCGTGGGGCGGGTGGGCTTCAGTCCAAGGATCGCCGCCGCCGTCTCCGCCGGCGGGTCCTCGGCGCTCTCTTCGCCGCGCTATGCGGTGCGGCCACGATGGTGGGCGTCGTCGCCCTCGCGGTCCTGCTCGGGGACGTGGTGATGGACGGAGCCGGCGCTCTGGACCGCCGATTCCTGGACAGCTTCGCGTCCCGCTTTCCGGAGCGGGCGGGCATCAAGGCAGCGCTGTGGGGCAGCGTCTGGATGCTGAGCCTCACCGCGCTGGTGTCGTTTCCCCTGGGGGTGGGCGCCGCCATCTACCTGGAGGAGTATGCGCCCCGGAGCTGGGTGACGCGGGCCATCCAGACCAACATCGCCAACCTGGCCGGCGTGCCCTCCATCGTCTATGGCATCCTCGGGCTCGCTCTGTTCGTTCGGACGCTCGGGTTGGGTCGGAGCCTCCTCTCCGGGGCGCTCACGCTCTCGCTCCTCATCCTGCCGGTGATCATCCTGGCGTCCCAGGAGGCCATCCGGGCGGTGCCGAGCTCCATCCGCCAGGCGGCGTATGGCCTGGGCGCCACGCGCTGGCAGGTCGTGCGCATGCAGGTTCTGCCCGTAGCGCTCCCGGGTATCCTCACCGGGACGATCCTGGCTCTGTCCCGGGCCGTGGGAGAGACCGCGCCCCTCATCATGATCGGTGCGGTGGGTTTCCTGGCCTTCACCCCGGGGAGCGTGATGGACCCGTTCACGGTGCTGCCGCTGCAGATCTACTCGTGGATCTCCCGCCCGCAGGAGGAGTTCCGTGCGCTGGCGGCTGCGGGCATCATCGTCCTCCTGGCCATCCTCCTGGGGATGAACGCCGTGGCCATCGTGCTCCGAAACCGTTACCAGAGGCAGAGTTAGAGGCGGTGGCGACGACGCACGGTATCGACACGGGCGGACGCGCTCCGGCCCTGGAGGCCCGGGGCCTCACCGTGCATTACGGCCAGAAACGGGCCGTCCACGACGTGAGCCTGGTGGTGCCCACCAACCAGGTGGTGGCGCTCATCGGCCCTTCGGGGTGCGGCAAGAGCACCCTGTTGCGTTGCTTCAACCGCATGAACGACCTCATCCCCAGCGCTCGCATCACCGGGGAGGCCCTCTTCCGTGGACAGGATCTGTACGACGACGCGGTGGACCCGGTGGAGGTGAGGCGGCGCATCGGGATGGTGTTCCAGAAGCCCAACCCGTTTCCGCGATCCATCTTCCAGAACGTGGCGTGGGGACCGACGATCAACGGCATGGCGCTCAGG
>DASWKP010000253.1:0-10609 GCA_036396575.1 Longimicrobiales bacterium
GCGTCCTCCGCGCGCCGGCCGTCGTAGTCGGCCAACAGCGCGTCGTAGACTTCGAGCTGAGCCGGGGTCATGACCGATCGGATGCCTGCCCGGATCAGCCCCGTGATGTCGTCCCTCTGGCTTCCATAGTCCTCGTTCAAGGCCTCGAACCTCGGGCGGTATTTCGCGTCCAGCTCCCTCCGGGAGTTCCACCCACCTCGCACGATCGAGTCGATTCGAGCCTCCTGCTCCTCGCTCAGGTCCGGCACCTGCATGTACATCGGGGTCGGCCGGTCCCTTCCGCTTCGCCGCCCCTGGTCCGTGGTGTCCGGGGAGGGGGTCGTGACCGATTCCACCGGAGCCACCAGGGAGTCCGGCGCCAGGGCCACGCCCAGAATGGCGCCCGCCCCGAAGACGACGACCAGAATCGCCACGCTGGCGAGTCGAGTGCGTGCGGTGCGCTCCATGACCACTCCTCAGAACCCGTTCGACGACGCGAACATGATCCCGTCCGGCTCCAACTCCGGCAGGGACATGAGCGCCGCGGGAATGGGGTCGCTTCCGGAGGCCTGGGCCAGGAGGTCCTCCACCGAGAGCATCGCCACCGGTGCCACGGGCGTCCGCAGCAACAGGAGCGCCGCGACGGCCGCCGCCAGCAGCGCGCCCGGCACCACCGCCCGCCCCCACGACACGACCACCTCCTCCACCGTAACGCCGGCCAACATGCGCCGGCGGTCCAGCTCCGAGCGGGCGCCCATCACGATGCGCTGGTGAAGGCGGAACCAGTACGTGGGGTCCAGCCGGGCCGGATCCAGCGCCTGGAGTGCTCTCGACAAGGTGCTGTCGCCCACCACGTCCGCCTCCACGCTCGTCCGGATCGCTCGTTCCTCGGTCATGTGAACCTCACTCTTAGATCCCGTCCGTCGGCGCCGGGTCCAGAAGGGCCCTGAGCGCTTTCCGGGCGAAGTGCAAGTGCGACCGCACCGTCCCCGACGGGAGGCCGAGACGCTCGGCGATCTCCCGATGCTTCCAACCTTCCAGGTCGTGGAGGAGAACGATCTCCCGCTGGACCTCCGGCAGCTCGAACAGCGCTTCCCGCAAGGAGTCCCGCAACTCGGACTGCTCCGTCGCCCGCTGGGGGCTCGGTCCCTTCGAACTCGCCGACTCGGGTACCGGGTCCGAGTCCCTCAGGGACTCCCGCCGGATGAGGTTCCGTGACCGGTTGCGCACGATCGTCATGAGCCACCCCGCGAACCGATCGGGATTCCTGCACTCCTCCAGCCGCTGCAACGCCACCATGAACGACTCCTGCGCCGCATCCTCAGCGTCTTCATGCTTCCTGGTGACCGATAGAGCCACCGCGTACGCCGCCCTCATGTAGCGATGCACGAGCGCCCCGAAGGCCTCCGTTCCGCCCGCCAGGGCGCGCTCGACCAACTGGGCATCGCTGATCTGGTCGGGCACACTCATAAGGACACCGAAGCGATGGGTGATGTTGAGGGGATGCGTGGCCCGTCCACGGGGCGTGCCGGTGCGCGGATGCGGTCGGACGCTTATACGCCTCGCGCCCCGCCATGCTCCAGTTCTCCCGCGCCACGCCCACACACGAACGGCGGGGACGGGATTGCTCCCCGTCCCCGCCGTAAGGGCCTTCCCTCACCGCGCGAGGGCGAAGGGTGGCCTACCTGCCCCGGAACCCGAGGCCCCTACGCATCCCCGCACCGGGGAACATCGCCCCCCCCTGCCCGGACCACCGACCCGGCCGGCGGAACATCATCGGGCGACCAGCCCCCCAACCGGGCCGGGCGCCCCAGGCCGCGCCGGGTCTCATGCCGGTGCCCATGCGCGGACTCAGGCGCGGACCCAGGCGGGGACTCAGGGCGCGTCCCATCCCCCTGCTGATGCCCCTGCCCGCGCCCATGCCCATGCCCATGCCCTGGCGCCCGGCGCGCTGCCCCGGCATGAGCTGGTTCCCCTGCTCCTCGGTCAGGAGCTCCTCGAACTGCTCCCGGTAGGGAGCGTGCGCCTCACGCGCCGAGGTCCGCAGCTCGACGAGCTGCTCCTGGAGCCGCTGCCGATCGCCCTGGGCCTGCTCCCGCAGGGCCTCGCCGGCGGCCCGGGTGGACTCGTTGGCGGCCTGGACGGACGCCTGGAGGTCCCGCAACGCCGTGATCTGGTCCTGCGTGAGGTTCAACGCCTCACTCCGGTCCAGCGCTACTTCGATCTGCCGGGAAAGCATCTGACCGCGCATCATGTCGCCACCCCGGAGGCCGCCTCGCCCGCCCCTGCCCTGTTGAGCCGTCGCGGGCAGCGCGGCAAGCGCGCCCACGAGGACGAGGATGATCCCTGCTGTCGTCGTCTTCATGATCCCCTCCGATCCTTCTTCTGGTTTCGGTCTCTTGGTCTGGCGGGCCGGCCTCTACTGCCTTCCCGTTGGAGAAGAGATGTCCCCGGTGAGGAGATCGTTAAACCGGCTATCGTTCGCTCAGGCTGCTCCCTTCCAGCGACCGTAGGGAAGCGTGGGGGTGGGCCGGACCTTGCCCCCCCAGATAAACGCCTCGATCCGAGGCATCCTGGCCTCGGGCGTCTCGCTGCGACCATCGGCAATCACGATCCCCGGCACTTCGGCCACCGCGGCGGCCGATCGCTTACCCGCCTCGCCCACACCCTCGTCGCTCATGGTCGTGTCTCGTTCACGGGTTATGTGTTCGCGGGCCCCGCCCGGATCCACACCCGGCGGGAACCCACCGCACCCGCGAGGTTGTCAGGGCATGTGGCGTGCCCCCGGCGCGACGGGAGATGCAAAGCGCTGTCACACAACGGGTCAGGAAGCACGAGCGCGCGGCGCGGCGCGATGAATCGTCCACGCAGGGGGACGGCGGCCGTGTGTTTGTGACACGCTCGCGGCACGGGTGGAAAGGCCGCGGAGCGGAGCGGGCAGCTACTTGCGGCTGCCCCCGCGGTGCGTCTCGGAGAAGAGGCCCTTGCGCTGCCAGTCGCTCTGGTAGGGAACGGCACCGCGCAGCGCGTCGAGGAGGTGGGCCTCGGTGAGGTCGGCCAGCCGCCGAGCCACGCACAGGGCCTCGAAGCGCGGCGAGCCGGGGTCCTCGGCCGGCGAGAAGGAGAGGAAAAGGAGGGGCGTCCCGGAATCGCGGGCGCCTCCGCTGCCTCCCCTGCCTTCCACCCGGGCGATCCAGGACTCGGCACCCCTGGAGAAGGTCGCCTGAGCGGCGCTCGCCTCGACGGCGTCGTCCCGGTCGGTCTCCATGCCCTGCCGCACGGGAGTCGGCCGCCTGGGATCGGAGGCGGCGGCCTCACCCCGCGCCGGCGAGGGCGCCTCCGGCTCCCGGGCCGGGAGGGGCGGCCGGACGGGCATGGGCCCGGGACGGTCCGGGTCGGAGTCGTGTCGAGATGGAGCGTCGGCCATTCGGGCCCGCCCCCCGGGCGCGAGAAGAATCGGCTGCGTTTGTCAGAGAAGATGACTGCCGGGCACGTTCGGCGCCACGGATTCCGGAGAGGAGGAGCGGGGCCTACGGCTCCTCCGCCGTGACCTCCGCGGCCAACTCGCCGCTCTCCGCCACCCGAACCCGGGCCAGCGTAGCCTGGCCGGGGATGCGGTCCCTGAGGCGGTCCATGAACCACCTGGCCAGGTTCTCCGTGGTGGGGACCATGCCGCCCTCCCGGACCTCCGGGATGACCTCGTTGAGGTCGTTCTGGTCCAGTGGATTCACCACGTCGGCCAGGACGGCGTCCAGCGCGCCCAGGTCGACCACGAAACCGGTTGCCGGGTCCACGCGTCCGCGCACCGTTACCTCCAGGGTGTAGTTGTGCCCGTGTGGGTTGGCGCTGGCCCCGAAGGAGCGTCGATTGTCCTCCTCACTCCACTCGGAACGCCAGTAGTGGTGGCCGGCGCTGAAGTGGACCGTGCGGACGAGAGAAGCCGAACTCATGGGCTGTTCCTCGAGGGGTCGTCGACCCTTTGTAGCGGCGGATGCGGAGACTAGCTTACCCCATGTCCTTCGACCTCGATCCGTTCTTCAGACCGGGCTCAATCGCCGTCATCGGCGCCAGCCGGCGGCCGGGGACCATCGGATACCAGATCCTGGACAACCTCCTGCGCCACGGGTATCAGGGCGTGGTCTATCCGGTGAATCCCAGGGCCCGGGCCATCCATTCCATCCCCGCCTTCCCGTCCGTGACGTCCATTCCCGACGAGGTGGACCTCGCGGTGGTCGTGGTGCCGAAGGAGATCGTGCTCGAGGTGGTCGAGGAGTGCGGCGAGAAGGGCGTGAAGGGAGTCGTGGTCATCACCGCGGGCTTCAAGGAGGTGGGCGGTGAGGGCGTGGTCCGGGAGCTGGAGCTGGTGGCGTGCGTCCGGCGCCACGGCATGCGCCTGGTGGGCCCCAACTGCATGGGGCTCATCAATACGGAGCCCTCCTGCTCCATGAACGCCACCTTCGCGCCCAGCTCCCCTCCCCCGGGGCCGATGAGCTTCATGAGCCAGTCGGGGGCGCTCGGCGTCACCATCCTCGACCACGCCGCGGCGCTGGGCATCGGCATCAACCACTTCGTGTCGGTCGGCAACAAGCCCGACGTGAGCGGCAACGACCTTCTGGAGTACTGGGAGCACGACGACGCCACCCGGGTCATCCTGATGTACCTCGAGAACTTCGGGAACCCCAGGACCTTCACGCGCCTGGCCAGGAGGGTCAGCAAGAAGAAGCCCATCGTGGTGGTGAAGGCGGGACGCACTCTGTCGGGGGCTCGGGCCGCGTCGTCCCACACGGGGGCCCTGGCCCACGCCGACGTGGCAGTGGACGCCCTCCTGGCCCAGTGCGGCGTACTCCGGGCCAAGTCGGTGAATGAGCTCTTCGACATCGCCCGCGCCCTGGAGGAGCAGCCCATCCCCCGGGGAAACCGGGTGGCCATCGTCACCAACGCGGGGGGCCCGGGGATCATCGCCGCGGACTCGTGCGAGTCGCGGGGGCTCGACGTCGTGGAGCTTTCCGAGGAGACCCAGGCGCGACTCAGGGAGAGCTTGCCCGCCGAGGCGTCGGTGCGCAACCCGGTGGACATGATCGCGTCGGCCAACGCGGAGAGCTACCGGACGGCGCTGGACTACGTCCTGTCGGACCCCGGGGTCGACGCGGCCATCGCGGCCTTCGTGCCGCCCCTGGGCATTCGCCAGGTGGACGTAGCCAGCGCCATCGTGGCGGTGAGTCGCAAGCACGCGGACAAGCCGGTGCTGGCGGTGCTGATGGGACGGGAGGGCCTGCCGGAGGGTCAAGCCGAACTTCACGAGGCGGGCATCCCGGCCTACACCTTCCCGGAGTCCGCCGCGCGGGCTCTCTCGGCCATGACGCGTTACCAGACCTGGCGAGAGCGGCCCGTGGAGGAGCCCACCCGCTTCCAGGTGAAGGCGGTGCGAGTGACCGATCTCCTGGACCGGGCCCAGGCGGAGGGGCGGGAGCACCTGTTGGAGAGCGAGGCCCTGGAGGTCCTGGACGCGTACGGCATCCCCACCGTCGAGCGCCGGATCGCCCAAAGTGAGGACGAGGCCGTTCAGGCCGGCGAAGCCCTGGGGTACCCGCTGGTCCTGAAGCTCCTGTCCCCCGATGTCATCCACAAGAGCGAGGTGGGAGGCGTGCGCGTGGATCTGCGGGACGGGGAGGCACTGCGGGAGGCGTGGAAGGAGCTCATCGCCGTGGCTGGAGGCGCCGGCGCCCATGTGGAAGGCATCCTGGTGGAGAGGTTCCGCACCGGGGGCAAGGAGATGATCGTGGGCGTGGCCACGGACCCCGTATTCGGTCCCATCCTCATGCTGGGCCTGGGCGGCATCTACGTCGAGGCCCTGGGCGACGTGGCCTTCCGCATCCAGCCCGTGTCCCGGGGGGACGCTCGTGAGATGCTCGCCTCCCTGCGCGGTGGCAGGCTCCTCGACGGCGTCCGGGGCGAGCCCGCGGTGGACAAGAATACCCTCGTGGAGGTCGTCGAGCGCGTGAGCCAGCTCGTGGGCGACCACCACCGCATCATGGAGCTGGACATCAACCCCTTCCTGGCGCTGCCCGACGGGGGAGTGGCCCTCGACGCCCGTATCCGCGTGTCGGACCGGCCGACGACCACCTCCCCCTGGCGCACCTTCAGCCACGCGCAGGCGGTGACCACGCCCGGGACTTCGCGCGCTTAGGGCCCGCTCGGGAATAACCTGGTAGTAGCGAGTGTCCTGTCCCCGAAGAGCGAGCGGGAGTTGCAGGACGGGCACCGGGAGTGTCTTTTCCCGGGCGAGCGGCGAGACCGCCCCCGACGCCTGTGCGCGGCGGCACCCACCTTCGAAACCTCGGAGCCTGTCCTCACAATGGAACGTCCTGCGAAGCGGGAATACGCCCAGCTCGTTCGAATCCAGAACAGGATTCTGGGTCAGCTCGAGCAGGTCCGGGACGAACTGGGCGCTCCGGGGACGAAGGAGATCATCAAGGAGATCAAGGGCCGCACAGGGACCTCCCACGAAAGCTCGATGTCGGGAGTCATGAGCGCGATCGAGGAGTCGATCCGCGCTCTGAAGCTGGCCGAGGCCGAGCTCCAGGAGTCCATGGCGGACGAAACCAATCTGCAGACCGAGGTGGCGGGCGCGGCCAACCTGCCCGCTCACCTGAGCCGTTTTCTGGCCGAGCGCGCCGCCCTGCCGGGATTCTCCTTCAAGGTCATCCAGGACGACGTGCGGGGGTGGATCATCGCCTGGAAGGAGTACACGCCGTGGGGGACCGTGCGCGGCTACGGCCAGTTCTACGAACGGCCCTACGCTTTCCTAGACGAATAGGGCTTTCCTCGACGAATAGGCGAACCGCCGATCGGGGTTCCCTACCCGAGCAGTTCCACCGTGTCCCGCCCGTAGAACATCCCGATCCACTTGGCCTGCGTGGGCGTGACCCGCCGCACCGCCCACACCAGATGGACGTAGTTGGGCTCGGCGGGATCCGTCAGCAGGCGCATGCCGGCCTCGGAGGGAAGGCGGCTCCCCTTGCGGTTGTTACAGGGCGAGCACGAGGTCACCACGTTGCCCCACGTGTTGCCGCCTCCACGGGACATGGGCAGAACGTGGTCGCGGGTCAGGAACTGCCGCCCGCGCAGCTCGCTCCGGTGACGGCCGCAGTACATGCAGCAATAGTCGTCACGCGCGAAGAGGAAGGTGTTGGTGACCTGCCGCCGGAAGCGCCGCGGCACGTGCACGTAGCGGACCAGCCGGATCACGGAAGGGCACGGCACATCCTGGGACGCCGACCGAAACCGGCGATCCACGTCCACCTCGATGAGCTCGGCCTTGCGGTCGAGAACCAGGCGGATCGCCCTCCGAGCCGACACCAACGTGAGAGGCTCGTACGACGCGTTCAGAGCCAGGCAGCCCATACCCCTACGGTCCGTGTCCGAATTCCACATCTCAACGGAGGCGGTCTCGGCCCCCGCCTCGAGTCCCGCCCCATGCGTGTTCGGAAGATAGGAGGGGACGCGACGGCCGGGCAATGACCGTCACGCCTCCGTGACAGCCGCCCGGCAACCCGGACAACCGCATGCCGCCCCGGTGCCCGCCCGCACCCCCCGGATGTGGTAGCGGCGCGCGCCCGGCCGGCCGCCGGGCGAGGCGCGAACGCTACAGTAGCTGCGTCGGATCCCGATCCAGAGCGAGCCGAACGTCGGCCCCCCGTGGCTGGAAGTCCCGGCCCAGACCCGTCAGAACCTGGCCCAACTCTCCCGCGGAGGGCGAACGGATGAGGAAGTGCCAGCGCCAGCGCCCGTGGAGCCGCTCGATGGGCGAAGGGGCGGGACCCACCACATCCACGGTCCTGAGGCGCCGGCGCCCCAGCCACGACCTCGTCCACGCCGCCGCCGCCTGGGCCGCGTCGGCGGCGGCCTCCGCCGACGGGCTCGACAGGATGATGTTGGCCAGTCGCACCCAGGGCGGGTATCCGGGGCGCTTGCGCTCCTCCATCTCGCGCGCGACGAACGCGGCCGTGTCGTGCGCCACCGCGGCCTGGATGGCGTAGTGTTCGGGCAGGGACGTCTGGATGACGACGTTGCCGCCCAGATGACCCCGTCCCGTTCGCCCGGCCACCTGGCTCAGGAGCTGGAACGTGCGCTCGCTTGCCCGGAAGTCCGGGAGGTGGATGCCCACGTCGGCGTTGACCACACCCACCAGCGTCACCCGTGGAAAGTCGAGGCCCTTGGCGATCATCTGCGTGCCGAGCAGAATGTCGACCTCTCCGCGCTCCACCCGCCCCAGGATCTCGTGATGGGCCCACTTGCCCGAGGTGGTGTCCACGTCCATGCGCGCGATGCGAGCCCCGGGAAAGGTCTCGGCGACGACCCGCTCCACCTGCTCGGTGCCCAGTCCCCGGAAGGACAGATCCTTCGACCCGCACCGCGCGCACCGGTCCGGCGCGCCTTCCTCGTAGCGGCAGTGGTGGCAGACCAGGCGGCTTCCCAGGCGGTGGTACGTCAGGGAGATCGAGCAGTGGACGCATTGGCTTACGTCCCCGCACTCGCGGCACTGCACGAAGCTCGAGTACCCCCGCCGGTTCAGGAGGAGGATGACCTGTTCCCCGCGGGCGAGGACCCCTTCCGCAGCTTCCACCAGGGGCCGTGACAGGACGCCTCCGCCGGGACCGGAGGCCTCGCCGGCCTCCTGGGCGCGCTTACGCTCGCGTCGCAGGTCCACCACCCGTACCGGCGGGAGCCGGCCCCCGCCCACCCGCTCGGGCAGCTCGGTCAGGGCGAACTTGCCCTTCCGGGCGTTGGCCCACGTCTCCAGCGAGGGCGTGGCGCTTCCGAGCACGCAGGTGGCTCCGGTGAGCGACGCCCGCACGACCGCGAGGTCCCGGGCGTGGTAGCGGGGGGCGTCCGATTGCTTGTAGGAGCCGTCGTGCTCCTCGTCCACGACGATGGCCCCCAGGCGGGGAATCGGAGCGAACAGGGCCGAACGGGCCCCCACCGCCACCCTGCGCTCCCCGGAGCGGAGTTGGCGCCAGGCGTCGTAACGCTCCCCGTGGGACAGCCCGGAGTGGAGCACCGCCACATCGTCGCCGAAATGGGCCCGGAAGCGGGACACCGTCTGCGGCGTGAGGCTGATCTCCGGCACCAGGACGATGGCGCCCCTGCCCTCGGCGAGAACGCCGCGGAGCACCTCGATGTAGACGCGCGTCTTGCCGCTGCCGGTGATGCCGTGGAGGAGCACGGGCAGGGGGCCCGTCGCCTGCCCCACTCTCGCGATCGTGGCCAGAGCGCCGCGTTGGTGCTCGGTGAGCTCCACATGCTCGGGCTCGGGCGGCGCCTGGTCCCGGAACGGATCCCGATAGACCTCCTCGTCCTCGACCACCACGAGGCCCCTGGCCTCCAGGCCCGCGACCACCGACCGGGAGAAGCCCAACTCCCCGGTGAAGTGCGCCAGCTCCACGGACCCTCCGGACGCCTCCAGGAGCTCGTACGCCTCCCGTTGCCGGCCCGCGCGCCCGAAGGCCTCCTCGCGCCGGGTCAGATCCCCGATCCACTCCACGAGCCGGACCCTGCGTCGGGTCTTGACCGTCGGGCCCCGGGGAGGGACGGTCTCGTGGGCGAGGAGCCCCCGGGCCTTCAGGGCGCGGATCTCCGGCCACAGGGAGCCCATGGCCAGGGAGCGGCGGAGGGTGGCCACGCGCCGGGGCCCGCTGGTCCCCGTCAGCGCGCCCAGGAGCCGCGCCTCCCGAGGCGTCAGATCCGGGGGCTCCGTGCCCCGCGCCGGCGGCACGGACAGGTAATCCCGGGAGGCGTCGGACAGCACGGCGGGCAGCGCCGCCCGCAGAGCCAGGCCCAGGGGCGTCACATAGTAGTCGGCCATCCACCGGCACAGGGCCATGAGGTCGGCGGGGACGGTGGGCTGCCCGTCCAGCACGTCCAGAACCGGGCGAATCCCCTTGACTGGGGGAACGTGGGTATCGGTGACCCAACCGATGACCTCCCCCCGCCGGAACGGCACCAGGACCCGGGTGCCCGGTTCGGGAGGCACGGGGTCCTCCACCTCATACGTGAACGTGGTGTGGACGGGCAGGGGCAGCGCCACCGCGACCCGCGGCCGCTGGCCGGGCCCGGGATCCAGGGGCATGTCGTTCAGGCCGTCAGCCGCGCGTTAGTGTCCTAGAGAAACGGTGCTTCTTCCTCTTCCTCGAGCTCACGTAGCGCCTCCCTCAGACGTTCCTCCTGCTCGTCGGAGAGGTCTTCGCCGAAGGGCTCCCCGTCCTCCAGTCCGCGACGCTTGCGCATGCGCCCGAGGGCCACGAAGGCGAGACCAACTCCCAGGATGGCACCCAGGGGAGGTATGATCCAGGCCAGGAGGGCCACCCCCCGCTTGCCCGGAAGCGCCCGATACTCTTCCCCGTGGTTGGCGATGACCCATTCCACCAGCTCGTCGGAGCTCAAGCCGGCGTCCGCCAGGTCCGCCAGGGAGTCGCGAAGCGCCATTCCTCCGGAGGAAGGACACACCTCCAGCATGAGGCCCGGACAGTAGGGGGACTTGAGCCGCTCGATGGCCTCGATGGCCTCGGGGTTCCGGGTGTACGGTCCCCGTCCTTCGGGAGGAACGTCGCTCTGGGCCTGCCCCGCGGCC
>DASWKP010000254.1:0-2236 GCA_036396575.1 Longimicrobiales bacterium
GCGACCGCGGATGCCCCCGGAGCCACGGGCTCCGGATCTGACGCCGGCGGTGGAGGCTTCTGACCGGCGGGACGGGAAGGGTGGCCCGTTCGAGCATTCCCGTGGCCCGGAGAATGATGGAGACTAGGTGCGGGGTTTCCGCGGCCTCCAGGGCCGGCTTTGGCGGGGGGGACCGGTGACGGGCCGCGTGGTCGTGACCCGCGGGGGGATCGTCGAGTCGTACCATGAGGTCCACCTGGCGGTCATGGACGCCGGCGGCGCCCGCATCGCCTGGACCGGGGATCCGGCCCGCGTCGCTTTCATGCGGTCGGCGGCCAAGCCCTTTCAGGCCTTGCCCCTGGTGGAGGATGGGGTGGTGGAGGCGTTTCACGTCCCCATGGAGGAGCTCGCCGTCTGTTGTGCCTCCCACAACGCCGAAGCGCGGCACCTGGAGGTGGTCCGCTCCCTGCTGGCGCGCATCGGCCTCAGCGAGGACGACCTGGAGTGTGGGGCACACCTTCCCATGGGGGAGGAAGCGAGCATGGAGCTGCTGGCCTCCGGGGGGAAGGCTCGTGCCGTCCACAACAACTGCTCCGGGAAGCACGCGGGGATGCTGGCTCTGGCGCTCCACCACGGATGGGATCCCCGGGGCTACGTCGGCCGGGACCACCCGGTTCAGCGCCGCATGCTGCGGGAGGTGTCGCGCTGGACGGACCTCCCCGAGAGCGGGATCGCCACGGGCGTGGACGGGTGCGGCGTGATCACGTGTGCCGTGCCGGTGGACCGCATGGCGCTCGCTTTCGCTCGCTTCGGCGCGGCGGCCCACGCGGGTGAGGCGCCGGAACGGGTGCTGGGGGCCATGCGGGCCCACCCGTACCTCGTGGCGGGGACGGGGCGGTTGTGCACGGCGGTCCTGGACCGGGCCGGTGAGGAGGTCTTCGTGAAGACCGGCGCCGAGGGCGTCTTCGGAGCGGGCCTCCCCGCACGGGGGTTGGGCGTGGCGCTGAAGGTGAGCGACGGCGGCAGCCGGGCGTCGGACGTGGCTCTGGTCAGGGTCCTGGAGCGCTTGGGCGTCCTCGGGAGCGACGACCTCGAGGCGCTGGCGGACTTCCGGCGGAGGACCCTCCGAAACGTGCGCCAGGAAGTGGTGGGCCACGTGGAGGCGGACTTCGAGCTGGAGTGGACGGGATGACGGAAACGCTCCCCGGGAGTGACCGGGCACTGGTCCGGGTGAGCGCGTGGTTGGCGGCGGCGGGAGCGGCGGCCGACCACGACGAGCTTCGCGTCGCTCTCCGGGACGCCGCGACGGTCGCCGAACCCCGGGCCGTAGAGGAGGCGCTCCTCCAGAGCTACCTGTTCCTGGGCTACCCGTGCGCCCTGAACGCTTTTCGCCTGTGGCGCGCCGTCGCCCCCGGAGGAGAGGGCCAACAGGCAGAGGGCAAACGGGCAGAGCACTCGGGCGCTGAGGGCTCAGGCGCGTCGGTGGGCGCCGCCGCCCCCGCCGACTGGAGCGGCTGGACCGAGCGGGGCGAGGCCGTGTGCCGGACGGTGTACGGGGGTCAGTACGAGGGCCTCCGGGGCAACGTGCGCGCTCTTCACCCGGACATGGAGCAGTGGATGGTCACGGAGGGATACGGGAAGGTGCTGGGCCGGCCAGGGCTCGATCTGGCCACGCGGGAGCTCTGCGTGGTGGCGCTGCTGGCCGTGGCCGTGGCGCCCGCCCAGCTCTACTCCCATCTCCGTGGCGCCCTCAACGCGGGAGCCTCTCCCGAGGCCGTGGAGGAGGCGCTGGCCATCGCCGCGCGGGCCTCCTCGGACGAGGCCGTCACTCTGGCGCGCGAGACCTGGCGGCGCGTCCGCCGCCGCCCCTCCGAGGAAGGAGTGGGCTGACGTGTTCATCGATCGCGCGGTCATCGAGGTGGTCTCTGGCACCGGGGGATCGGGGGCCGAAGCGTTCCGCCGGGAGAGCGGCGTTCCCCGGGGCGGGCCCTCGGGAGGGGATGGCGGAAAAGGGGGCGATGTCATTCTGGAGGTGGATGGACAGCTCTCCACGCTGCTGGATTACTCCTATCGGCGGCACTACAAGGCGGATCGGGGCGCCCACGGCGAGGGGAGCAACCGCACCGGCCGCTCCGGCGCCGACCGTCTGCTCCGGGTGCCGCCGGGTACCGTCGTCCGGGACGCGGACACGGGAGAGGTACTCGGGGAGCTCCTGGAG
Source organism: Longimicrobiales bacterium (assembly GCA_036396575.1). Taxonomy (GTDB): domain Bacteria; phylum Gemmatimonadota; class Gemmatimonadetes; order Longimicrobiales; family Gaopeijiaceae; genus DASWKP01. Next base: position 2,198 of record DASWKP010000254.1, read on the forward strand.
TTCGGGCAGCGCCTCGTGGTGGCCAGGGGAGGTCGGGGC
>DASWKP010000255.1:0-5960 GCA_036396575.1 Longimicrobiales bacterium
CCAGGTCGTCCGGGGCCCGTTGCCCCTCGCCGAGGGCGTCGGGAAAGACCGCCAGGATGCGCCCCGCGAGGGAGATGTCCCGGGTCTCCACGGGAACCCCCGTCGCCCCGGCGAAGGCTCGGATCACGGGGAGGAACGCGTGGGTCGCCAGCGCGGGAGCTTCGTCGGTCCAGGTGTAGATGATGGGGGGTGAGGTGGCCATGGGGATCTATGTGTGAGGACTCGCGGTTCGTGGCGTGGGAGGGCGGGCGCCGCAGGGTCCTAGAGCATACAGCGAATCGGGGTCGCAGCAAGTGGCCGCGGGCGCGGGATCCTTGCCGGATTGCGCCTCGCCGACCGATTGTGGGTGACCATGTCGAACCCGCCCACCGGACCCGCGCCCGAGTTCCTCGCCCTCCAGACGGCCCTCGCCGGGCGTTACTCCCTGGAGAGGGAGTTGGGCCGCGGGGGGATGGGCATCGTTTTCCTCGCCCGTGAGGTCGCGCTCGACCGCATGGTGGCCCTCAAGCTCCTCCCCCCGGAGATGGCGGCGCGGCCAGGGCTGAAGGAGCGCTTCCTCCGGGAAGCCCGCATGGCGGCCCGGCTGTCGCATCCCAACATCGTGCCGATCCACACGGTGGACGAGGTGGACGGGTTCGTCTTCTTCGCCATGGCCTACGTGGACGGTGGCACGCTGGGGGACCGGATTCGTGAGCGGGGCCCCCTGACCCACTCGGAGGCCGTGCGCCTTCTCCGCGAGGTGTCCTGGGCCTTGGGGCACGCTCATCTCCAGGGACTGGTCCACCGGGACGTCAAGCCCGACAACATCCTCCTGGAGCAGGGCACCGGGCGGGCCATGGTCACCGACTTCGGCATCGCGGTGCTGGCTGAGGACGCGGGGGACGAGAGCCCGACGCAGGTTCTGGGCACCGCCGAGTTCATGAGCCCCGAGCAGGCAACAGGGGCCGTCGTGGACGCGCGGAGCGATCTGTACAGCCTGGGATGCGTCGGATTCTACGCTCTGTCGGGCCGGGTGCCCTTCACGGCCGACACCGCTCAGGCCATCCTGGGCATGCACGTGACCCAGCCGGCGCCCCGCCTGGCCACGGTGGCGCCCGCGGTGCCCGCGCCGGTTGCCACGGCGGTGGACCGCTGCCTGCGCAAGGACCCGGACCAGCGCTTCGAGGGCGGCGAGGCCTTCGCGGCCGCCATCGCCCCCTCCCAGGAGGCCACCCGGGACCTGCCCGTGCCGGTGCGGGTGTTCATCAAGCAGAGCCGGGAGTGGGAGACGGTCCTGTCTTACTGCGGGTTCGGGCTGGCGTGGATAGTGCCGATCCTGCTGTTCCTCATCGGCTTCGAGGCCCCGGGGTGGATCATCGCCGCCCTGCTGCCGCTCATCGCCGCTCTCCTGGGGGTCCCCGTCCTGAGCCTCGTCCGGGCGGCCCGCCGTCTCCTGGCCTCCGGCTACACGCGCTCCGATGCCACCACCGCCTTCCTCCAGGACATCGAGCGCCGGGAGGAGGAGTACCGTTTCCAGGTGGGCGAGCGGGTCACCTGGACCGACCGCATCGCCCGATGGGTGAAGTTCGGCGGGTTTGGAGTGGCAGCCTATGCGTTCGGCATGGCATGGTTCACCGGCAACCCCTTCTGGGGCATCACCACGTTCGGGGCCTTCTCCGTCGGCGTTGCCGGCCTCCTCGTCCAGGAGATCCGCGCCCGGGCCCGGGGCGACGTCATGGGCGAGCGGTACCTCAAGCTCTGGAACAGCAACCTGGGCAAGAAGCTCTTCGACCTGGCGGGCATCCGCCTGGAACGGGTGGCGCCGGCCCTGGGGGCGGGGCTCCACCGTCCCACGGAGGTGGTCATCGGCCTGGAGGCGGACCGCCTCTTCGAGGAGCTGCCCAGGGAGACGCGGCGCACCCTCGAGGGCCTGCCGGAGACGGTGGCCGCCCTGGAGGAGGACGCCAAGTCCATGCGCCGGCAGGTGTCGGAGCTTGAGGCCATCCTCGCCGAGATCGGCGACGACGACCCGACGCTGCCCTCGGCGGAGGAGCGGGCCCGGGTGCGGGCCGGCGTGGAGGCTACCAGGGACGAGACGCGGGACAAGCTCCGCGGGGCCGTGGCCGCCCTGGAGACCATCCGCCTGGGGCTCCTGAGACTCCATGCCGGCGGCGGCACCGTGGAGAGCCTCACCTTGGAGCTCCAGACCGCTCGGGGCCTCTCCGACGACATGGAGAAGCTCCTGGAGGGTCACCGGGAGGTGGAGCGCATCCTCCGGGAGCGGCGCGAGACGGGGGCGTTTAGCATCATCACCACCGACCCGGGGTTCGCGGGGGCGTAGGCAGGCCCTGCACCGAGCCCGGACGATTCCGAGCCGATTGGCGCCATCAATACGACGACGGCCTCCGCTCCGCGATATGCCGCTATTCCGCGCTGAGCACCCTCACCGGATCCAGGGCCGCGGCCCTCCGAGCGGGGAGCCAGCTCGCCAGCGCCGTGACGGCCACGAGGGCCACGGGAACCGTGACGAAGGTGAGGGCGTCGGTGGGCTCCACGCCCGCCACCAGGGCCTCCATGAAGCGGGACAACCAGGCGGCTCCCAGGACGCCCAGGGCGGCGCCCAGCCCCGCGGGCACCAGGCTCTGGGCCAGGACGAGCGCCTGGACCTCCGCGCGTCCCGCCCCCACCGCCATGCGGACCCCGATCTCCCGGCGGCGCCGGCTCACCAGGTACGACACCACGCCGAACACGCCCACCATGGCCAGGACGAGGGCCACTCCGGCCAGGAGGCCGAACAGGAGCATCACGTCGCGCTGGGATCGCATGGCTCCCGCCACGAAGCCGTCGGCGCGGGTGGGCCGGAGGACGAGGGCGCTCGATCCCAGCCCCGCCGCGATCCGCCGGACCTCCCCGGCCAGGGCGTCCGCCGGCAGGTCCGACTCCACCACCAGGTGGAATCCGCGCCAGAAATCGAGGTTGTCCCGGGGGACGTAGGCCATGGGGGGCGGGTCGGCGGCCATCCCCCGCTGGCGCACGTCGCCCACGACGCCCACCACCGTGGACACGGGGGCCACGACCCCCTCCGGGCCCAGGTAGACCTGCTGCCCCAGGGCGTCCTCCCCCGGAAAGAGAAGCGCCGCCGCCGACTCGCTCAGGAGCAGGGCGGGGGCGCCTGCCCGACCGTCGCCGTCGCCGAGGTCACGGCCCCTGCGCAGGGGGATGCCCGCCGCCTCCCGGAAGGCGGGGCTCACGCCCACGTAGCGCACCGTAGGGCTGCCCTCGGCGGCGGGCGCGCCCCCGGGCCGCCCCACCCACGACCCGGGGGTGAAGCCGGCCATGGGGTAGACCGAGGTCACGCCCGCCGACGCCACACCGGGCAACCGCCGCACCTCCCCTTCGAGGCCACGGTAGAACAGGCTGCGCTCGCCGTCGGAGACCTCCCCCTGGAGCTCGACGGGGAAGACCGCCCGGTCGACCGCGACGAAACCGGGATCCACGGCGCCCACGACACCGTATCCGCGGATGGTGAGGCCCGCGCCGGTCACCAGGACCACCGCCAGGGCGATCTCCGCCGCCACCAGGCCATGGCGCACGAGATGCGTGCCTCCCCGGCCGCGCCGCATGCGGGCTCCCAGGGAGCCCTCCGCCAGCCGGAGGGCCGGCGCCAGCCCGAAGAGCAGACCCGCCGCGCCGGTGACCAGGACGGCGAAGGCCAGGACCCGTCCGTCCATGCCCACCACCTCCGCCCGGGGCACTCCTCCCGGCATCCACGCCAGGATGCCCCGGAGCAGGAGCCAGCCTACGCCGAGCCCGGCCAGCCCTCCCAGGAGGGACAGGGCCAGGGTCTCCGCCGCTACCAGCCGGGTGAGGCGTCCACGCCCGGCGCCCAGGGCGCGGCGCACCGCCAGCTCTCCCTCCCGGGCCGCGGCCCGGGACAGCAGCAGGTTGGCCAGGTTGAGGCACGCGATGAGGAGGACGAGCCCCACCGCCCCCATGAGGGTGAGCCACAAGGAGCCGGCCTGCCGCCGGACGACATCCGCCAGGGGCACCAGCTCCGGCGTGCTGTTGGCGAGCTGCTCGGGATGGGTCCGGCGCAGCTCGTCGTGGATGCGGACGAGCTCGTCCCGGGCCTGCTCGAGGGTGCGGCCCGGGGCCAGGCGCCCCAGGCTGTTCACGAACTGGTCGTCCCGATCAAGGAGCTGCCCCGCGGTCAGGTCCGACGTCTTCCAGAACCGGGTGCCCGGGGTGGGGAAGGCGAAGGACGGGGGCATGACGCCCAGGATCTCGTGGGGCACCCCCTCGACGACGAGGCTCCCTCCCACGAGGTCCCGGCCGCCCAGCTCCTGCTGCCAGTATGCGTAGCTCAGAACGACGAGGTTCTCGGCGCCGGGGCCCTCCTCCTCCGCCGTGAAGGTGCGCCCCACCAGGGCCGGCACCCCCAACACGTCGAAGAGGCTCCCCAGGCTGTGGACCGACGTCATCCGGGACGCCACGCCGTCGACCTCCACGGTGGTGGTCCAGAAGCGGTAGCCCGCGAAGGCCTCGAAGGAGGTCTGGGCCTCACGCCAGTCGGACCAGGTGCCGGCGGTGTGGGTCTCCATGCGGTACGAGCCGTCCAGGGCTGACAGCCCCACCCGCGCGACCCGCTCAGGCTCCCGGAAGTCCAGCGGTCGCAGGTAGACCGCGTTGACCACGCTGAAGACGGCGGTGTTGGCCCCCACGCCCAGCGCCAGGGTCAGGATGGCCACCCCGAAGAACGCCGGCGCCCGGACGAAGCCGCGCAGCGCGTATCCCACGTCCCGGATCAGGTCCCCCATCACGTCCTCCCTCTCGTCCCATGGTCTTCGTGTGCTCGTCAGCGCCGGAATGCCCACCCGGCGGAGGCGGCGGCCCAGGTAGCCCAGGCCGACGCGCAGGGCGTGCCCCCAGTACCAGAGGTCCGCCCTCGCCGGGCCGACGGCGGGGTCGGCCGCCCGTGCCCCGTGCATCTCGTGGAGGTCGCCCAGCACGCTGGCCCGGACCCCTCCCCGGGGCAGGAACAGGCTCAGGAGCAGCTCGGCGGCGCGGGGCGGGCCCGGACGCCGCCCCCTCATCCTCCCTCTTCGGCAGCCACGTCCAGACCGGCCCACAGGCGCATCCACTCGCTCCGGACCCGGGCCAGGGCCTCCCGCCCCTCGGCGGTGACGCTCACGTACCGCCTCGGGCGGCCCCCGCGCCGCGGCTCGGGGTCGGCGAGGGTGGAGCGGAGCATGCCCTTGGTCTCCAGGCGGTCCAGGGTGGCGTAGAGCGCTCCCGGCGAGACCGTGCGCCCCACCCGCTCTCCCAGCTCCTCCAGGATCAGGGGGCCGTAGGCGTCACCCTCCAGGCGGAGCACCGCCCACAGGACCATCTGCTCCAACTCTCCCAGGTAGGTGGGGTCGGTCATGGAAAACGACCTCCGCGGGGCTCGCGTCGTTTCTGGCAATCCTAGATCGTAGTATTGCAATACTAGATTATAGGAGTGGTGGAAGTCAAGAGCCCCCCTGGCAGGGGCCCGGCCACGCCGCCGTCGGCGCGCCCCCGGGCCCCGCCGGGGGGGAGCGTCAGCGACCCCCTACCGGTTGAACCAGTAGGCCACCTTGACCAGGAGCGTGTTGTCCGGGTGGAGGTCCATGAGGTCCCTGAAGTCGTCACGCCACGGCTGGCCTGGCCCGTTCATGGCGAAGGTCTCCCGCCCGTGGGCCCACACCAGGAAGAGGGTGGAGCCGGGCATGTACTCCCAGCGCACCACCGCGTTGGTGCGGAGCTGACTGAAGGAGAAGGAGGTGGCCAGGGCCCCCGCCGCCGGCTCATAGGGTTGGAAGCGGTCGGCGTAGCGCTCCGCTCGGGGCGTGGCGCTCACCTCGCGCACGTCCGTGTACGTGCCCGAGCTGGAGAACGGCTCGCCGTACAGCTCGAAGGTGAGGTCCGGCGTGACGGTATAGTTGACGCGCAGGCTCAGG
>DASWKP010000256.1:0-2671 GCA_036396575.1 Longimicrobiales bacterium
AGGACTCGGCGCCCGCCTTCCACGGCCAGCAGGACGTGTGGGCCCTCCCCAGCGAGCTGTCGCAGACCGCGACCCCGATCTCCTACCAGCCTGAGTACGGCCACTATCGACTGCCCGGAGAAGCGGACGAAGACTTCCACCTCACGACGTTGTTCGTGCCGCAGGGGCGCCAGAACCTGACGGCGATCCTGGCGGGTCGTCTGGGTGAGAACGGGCGAGGCGACCTCGTCCTCTACGACGTTCCGGTGGAGGATCAGGTGCCCGGGCCCCGCCAGGTGGAGGCCCTGGTCGAGCAGGATCCCATCATCTCCCAGCAATTCTCCCTGTGGAGGACCGGTGGGAGCCGGGTGTGGACGGGACATCTCCACCTGGCCCCGGTGGGCGAGCGACTCGTGTATATGGAGGCGGTGTTCCTGGCCGCCGAGGCCGACGCGATCCCCGAGCTGCGCCGTTTCGTGGTGAGCGACGGCAGGCGCGTGGCCATGGAAAGCAGCCTGGAAGGGGCCATCCTGGCCCTGTCCGGCTCCGGTTCGTTCGCGACTGAGCCCACGGCGGACGTACCCGGGCGGCTCCCCGAGACGTCGCTGGACCTGGACCGTTGGCCGGCCGAAGCCCTGGACCTTCTGAACACGGCCGAAACCCGGCTTCGCCAGGGAGATTGGCCGGGATTCGGCCAGGCCCTGGAGGAGCTTCGCCGCCTCCTGGAGGGCATCTCGGGAGAAGGAGGGGGAAGTTGATCCGCCTCAGGCGGGCCGGTAGCTTCCCACGGCGAAGGACGGGCGACGCGGTGGCCCCGTTCGGGTATCCCGCACGCGAGGGAGCATCCGGATCACATCACCTCCCGGGCGTGCCCCGGGGGACATTCAAAGAGGTCGAAATCCACGCCCTATGGACATTCACGAATATCAGGCGAAGGAGATCTTCCGGGCGGCCGGCATGCCCGTCCCGCCCGGGGACGTCGCCACGACCCCGGAAGAGGCTCAGGCGCTGGCCGAACGATTCGGAGGGATGGTCGTGGTCAAGGCCCAGATCCACGCGGGAGGGAGGGGCAAGGCCGGTGGAGTGAAGCTCGCCAAATCGCCCGTCGAGGCTCGCCAGCACGCCACGGCCATCCTTGGAATGAAGATCAAGGGCCTCACGGTGGAGAAGGTGCTGGTCAGCCCCGCCGAGGACATCGCGACGGAGGCCTACGTCGGCGTGGTGATGGACCGCGCGGCCCAGGCTCCGACCTTCATGGTCTCCCCGGAGGGCGGGATCGACATCGAGGAGGTGGCCGCCACCAAGCCCGATGCCATCCGCAAGCTCACCGTGGACCCCCGGTACGGGCTGCTACCCCATCAGGCGTACTGGCTGGCCAACTTCCTCTATGAGGATCCCGGCCTCGCAAAGCAGGCCGCGAAAGTGGTGAGCCAGCTCTACACCGCTTTCGTGGGCGCGGGAGCCTCCATGGCGGAGATCAATCCTCTCATCACCACGCAGGCCGGGGAAGTGAAGGCCATCGACGCCAAGATGAGCATCGACGACAACGAGCTGGACCGCCGCCCCGCCGTGGCCGCCTACCGGGACTCCAGCGCCGAGCCTCCCGCCGAGACCCTGGCCCGTGAAGCCGGTCTCAGCTACGTCAAGTTGGACGGGAGCGTCGGCTGTTGCGTCAACGGCGCCGGGCTGGCCATGGCCACGATGGACCTGGTGAAGTACTACGGGGGCGAGCCGGCCAACTTCCTGGACATCGGCGGATCGTCCAACCCGGATAAGGTGGTGGCGGCGCTGGAGATCATCACCGCGGACCCCAACGTCAAGGTCATTCTCTTCAACATCTTCGGCGGCATCACGCGCTGTGACGACGTCGCCAACGGCATCGTCGAGGCCACGAAGCGCATCGACATCGACGTGCCCATCGTCATCCGCCTTACCGGGACGAACGAGGATGCGGCACTCGAGATCCTCTCCGGAGCAGGTTTCAGCGCCTACACCTCCATGGACCAGGTCGTCGAGAAGGCGGTGGATCTCGCCGCCGCGGCGACGTCATAGACAGGGACTCAAATGTCCATCTTCATAGACGAGAACACGCGCCTTGCCGTCCAGGGTATCACCGGACGGGACGGGTCTTTCCACACCCTCCAGATGATGGAGTACGGGACCCGGGTGGTGGCCGGCGTCACGCCCGGAAAGGGAGGCCAGCGCTTCGAAGGCCCGGGTGGAGCGTCCGTGCCCATCTTCAACTCCATGGACGAGGCGGTGGCGGAGACAGGCGCCAACACGTCCGTCATCTACGTGCCACCCCTCTTCGCGGCGGGGGCCATCATGGAGGCGGCCGACTCGGGCGTGAAGCTCGTGGTGGCCATCACGGAGGGCATCCCCGTCCTGGACATGACGCGGGCCCACGTCTACGCCAGGGATCAGGGCGCCCGGGTCATCGGACCGAACTGCCCGGGGCTCATCTCGCCAGGCAAGGCCAAGGTGGGAATCCTGCCAGGTCAGATCGTCACGCCAGGTCCCGTGGGGGTCATCTCTCGCTCGGGTACCTTGACGTATGAGGCGGTGTATCATCTCACCCTCGCGGGTTTCGGACAGACCACCTGCGTCGGAATCGGAGGGGACCCTCTCATCGGCACGAGCTTCGTGGACTGCCTGAGCGCCTTCGCCCGGGATGTCGAGACCCGGGCGATCG
>DASWKP010000257.1:0-2341 GCA_036396575.1 Longimicrobiales bacterium
GTCCGGCGACCAGTTGGGGGAGAGGTCATCCGCCGCGTTGTTGGTGAGACGCGTCAGGTTGGACCCGTCGGCATCCATGACGTAGATCTCCCGGGCCTGGCTGTCGTCGCGCTCCGAGGCAAAGGCGATCTTCGTTCCGTCCGGGGACCAGGACGGCTCGAAGTCGTCGGCTGAATCGAAGGTGAGGCGCGTCTGATTCGAGCCGTCGGCCTCCATGACGTAGATGTCGTCCTGCAGACCCTCCCGGGAGGAGTTGAAGGCAATCCTGGTGCCGTCTGGCGACCAGGCCGGCGACGTGTTGTGACTCGTCAGGCTCGTGATCCGCGTGATGTTCGACCCATCTGCGTCCATGACGTAGATGTCGATGGCGCCTCCGGCGCGGGTGGAGTGGAATGCGATCCTCCCCTCCGTCGCTCCGGAGCCGGACACCTGGCCTGCAACCAGCGCCTCGTGGGCGCCCTCGTCAGCCGTGGGGCCCGTCGGTACCGAGTCGCTGCCGCAGCCCGCCGTTGCCAACGCCACCAGCGCGGGGAGGATGCGTCTTCCCCTCCACGCCCCCGCTGGGAGTCCGCCGGAGGTGAACGTCTCGCCGCGGCGGCGTGGCCGAGGTGCGACGTCGGTTGCGGGCGAATGAGGACGGCTTGGGCGGGGCATGGGGAGGTCTCCGATGTGTGGACAGAGCGTCCACCAGCATGAAGACGCTCCACCCTCCAGCGCCATCGCGTGTTCACGCCATTCGCCTGTGCCGGATCGCCCCGCCCCGCCTCCGAGGGCCGGCGACCTCCATGTACCGCGGGCATCGGCACGCTTGTCCAGCCCGGCGTCCATCGCATACCCTGGTGAGGACGTTGCCCCCCCGGACGCCTCCTTCCGCAGACCGCCCCACACCCGGATGAGCCGAAGAAGCGTACGCCCACCCACCACGCTGGTACTCGTCACCGTCCTGGTTGGCCTCTCCACGTCGCGCCTGTTCGCCCAGGACCCCGTCCCCTTCAGCGAATACGACGTGCGGGTGTTCGGAACCGCAGACGGGCTGCCCGTCCAGGAGGTCCGTGACGTGGAGCAGGGAGCGGACGGCTACCTCTACGTGGCGACGTCCCGAGGCCTCGTCCGGTACGACGGCTTGGGATTCACGCCGGTCGATCTGGGGGAGACGTTCCGGAGTGTCATCGTGGACGAGCTCTTCACCGACGCCGAGGGCCGTCTGTGGATCTTGTCGGCGGAGTTGGACATCGGAGTCCTGGACCGGGGCCGGATCATCCCCCTCGGGCGTCCCGGTGGTAGCCCAACTGTGCCGGGATCCGACAACGGGCGCAGCAGCAGCGACTTCTTCCAGACCGACGACGGCACCGTCTGGCTTTCCGGAACCCGAGGGCTGATACGCCTGGGCCTCGACCCCGTATCCATCACACGGTTCAACCGAGGGCATGGACTTCCTTCCGATACTGTGGTGGGCATCTTCGATCGGCCTTCGGGAGTGCGCGTCGTGGTCACCGGACGCGGAGTCGCGAAGATCGTGGCGGACCCGGCATCTCCGGGAGGGCTCCGCTTCGACTCGCTCGGAATCACCTACCCACCGCTGATCGCCGAGCCCCACGTGGCCCGATCCGACGCCCGTGGGCTCTGGATCCTTCTCCCGGACATGTCGGTGATGCGGGTCCAGGGCACCCAGGTGACCCGCTTCGCTCCAGGGGGCGGCACGAGGCTGACCGTGGACTCGATGGCATGGGCACCGGGGGACGACGGGTACGCGCCAGGGCTCACCTTCCCCTGTGCCAATGGCGTCGCGAGAAGCACCGCCAGGAGCCTGGTGACGGACGAGGGCGAGATCTGGATCTCGGCAGGGTGCTGGAGCGTAGGCACCGACGCCATGCTCCTGCGAAAGCGAGGCGCGTCAATCCAGGAGATCTCCCTGGCCGGCATAGATCCGGGCGTCATCCTCTCCCTCGAACTCGACCACCAGGAGAGCTTGTGGGTGGGAGCCGACGTGGGCCTCATCCAATTGGTGCCCCGCCGGGTCTTCCCCCTTCGCCCGGGCCACCCGCTACGCGAGGTCTTCACCACTGCCCTGCTTGCCGAAGACGACGGCTCCGTCTGGGTGGCCACCTGGGGCGACGGCCTCTACCGACTTCGGGATGGCCGCGTGGAGCGGCGCTATGACGTCGACGACGGTCTGCCCGACGATCGGGTCCGGTCCCTCCATCGGACCAATGACGGGGCTCTCTGGGTGGGGACAAGGAGCGGCGTGGCGACGGTGCGGGGAGACGTGGTGCACTCCGTTCTGGCGACCATGGAGGTGCGTGATTTCGCGGGCGCCGATGCGGACAGCCTCTGGGTGGGT
>DASWKP010000258.1:0-5980 GCA_036396575.1 Longimicrobiales bacterium
CCAGGTCGCCGGCCAGGTCGCCCGCCGCGTCGCGCCCCAGGTCAAGAGCCAGGTCGCCCGCAAAGTCGCGCCCCCGGTCGCGCGCCTGGTCGCCGGCCAGGTCGCCCGCCGCGTCGCGCCCCAGGTCAGGAGCCAGGTCGCCCGCAAAGTCGCGCCCCCGGTCGCGCGCCAGGTCGCCGGCCAGGTCGCCCGCCGCGTCGCGCCCCAGGTCGCCCGCCGCGTCGCGCCCCAGGTCGCCGGCCGGGTCCCCCGCCGGGTCCCCTCCCTCGCTCGCCGCCCCCGACTCCGGAGCCTGCTCCGCCGCGAACTCGGCGGCGCCCTCACGGTTCTCCTCGGCGGCTCGCTTCTCCGCCGTCCGCCCCAGCGCTCTGGTTCGCGTCTTCCCTCCCGGGCCGCCCAACATCGCCACCGGCGTCGCGGGCACTCCCGCCTCGACGGCCACCTGGGCTCCTGACTCGTCGAACGCGAGGGGGTTCACCGGCACGAGCGTGAGCTCGTACTCCTCGCTCCAGTCGGGCCACGCGGGCACATCTACATGGAGACGCAGGTCCCACGTCACCTTGTTGTTGGCGCTGGAGAACGTGTAGGCGTCGGTCCTGGGGACGCGGATGGTGCCTCGGATGACGTTGAGCTGCCCGCCGACCAGGGTCCGGGGTCCGGACAGGCTCGACGCCTCGGCGTGGATCTCGTGGCGGTGGCTCGTCTTGTCGCTGCCGCTTCCGGACACGCAGGTCTCCTGGCCCTTGAGCCGTGCCTCGATCCCGTTGATGTGGACGGCCTTGGTGGGTTGGATGCCAAGTGCCACCTCGACGGCCTCACCCGGGGCGATGATCGCCGACTCGAGGCGGGTCGCCACCTTCCCGAGCTTCATCCCCGCCAGGGCGCGCCAGAACAGGATCAGGAGTCCGATCGCCACGAGGAAGAAACCGGGGACAGGGAGCAGGTTTGCGCCGATGACGATCAGGACGATCCCACCGATTCCGGGACCGCACCCTTTCTGCTTCGGGGTGACCTTCCTGGTGGACACCAGCGCATTGGATTCCAGGCGGGCCAGCATGGGGTCGGGCACGAGGATGAACTCCTCCTCGATCGACGGGTCCACCGCCCACGCCAGGTCCAGGGTCGCCTCCACGTAGTGATCCACGTTCACGAGGTTGCCGTGGTACGTGAACGGGCCGGACGGGGCGGTGAACTCGAAGGGCAGCTCGTACATCCTGCCCTCGTCCATGGTGCCTTCGTGGAGGACGATCTCCCGGGTCTCTCCCCGGTCGCGGTTGCCCTCGCCGTGGGTCTGCCAGTGCCAGCGCAGACGGACCCCCCGCCCCCGGTCGCTCCCCGCCAGGCGCGCGAAGACCGTGCCGCTCACGGGCTCCCCGGCGCGGTAACGACGGTCCCCGCGGCTGAACGCGATGCGCAGGTCCCACTCGCTCATGGCCCTGCCGCCCGGGACAGGGTGGCGGGCGCCGGGAGGCTCTGCACCCACGCGTAGAGCTCCCGCAGGATGGCGCGCACGTCGTGGCCGTGTCGGGCCAGCAGGTCCCGGATAGCTCCGGTGGCGACGCGGGGGGTGGGTCCCTCGCCCCGCCGGGCCCACTCCACGCGCCGGTCCAGGATCGCCTCGAGACGCGTGGGCGTGATCCGGTCCGCAACGGAAACGGTCCGGGTCTCGAAGCCGCACCTCCGGAGGCCGGCGGACCGGTCGACGTGGCTGGCCAGGACCACCGCGACCCGCCCGCGCAGCACGCGGCGGAGCCTCAGGTGGCCCATCATGTGGACGTCGTCCAACAGCAACAGGCGCCCGGGCGGCGCCGGCGGCCACCCTCCCGGTGTCCAGGCCGGTGTCCAGCCCGGTGTCCAGGCCAGCGTCGCGGCCCCGGGCAGGAGTGTCTCCAGCAGTCGCAGTCGCGTGCTCTTACCGCAGCCGGACGGGCCCACGAGCTGAAGCGCCCAGGGCGTGGGCGTACCCCTGGCCAGCCTCTCCCGTACCTCCGTCACCGCAGGGGTCGGGTCCACAACGGCCAGGCGCCGGACAGCCTCGGGTGGAGCCTGGCCGAACGGGTTCCGCCGCAGGTTCAGGTGCGCGTACGGCAGCGAGGGCCCCTTCGTCGCCATGGTGTGAGCCATGGTGCAATAGGTAGCGTCTGAGGCACGGCCTGGCGAGGTCCCGGAGGCGTGGCGGCACTCGTCGGGCACCGAGGCGGCGCTTGCTTCTCCGGGGGGCCACTTCCTATCATGGCCCTTCCCCGTTCCCTGATCGCTTCCCCCCACCTCGTACCCCGCTCCGTGGACCTTCCCGGCGACAGGACGTCGATCGCTTTGCCATCCGCCCCCTTGGGCCCCGCTACGGTGGGTGCCGAATGGGTCGTCGAGGCCCGCGGCTGCGACCCCGCATCCCTCGGGGACCTGGCCACCCTGCGCGCCCTCTTCGGCCGCATGGTGGAGGACCTCGGGCTGCACCCGGTGGAACCGCCCCTGTGGCACGTCTTTCCCGGGCCCGGCGGCGTCACGGGACTGTGCCTTCTTGCCGAGTCGCACCTGGCGGTCCACACATTCCCGGAGCACCGGTCCCTGTGCCTGAACCTCTTCTGCTGCACGCCTCGCCCGGAGTGGGACTTCGAGGGCGGGCTGCGGGAGCTGGTCGGAGCCGTGGCCGTGGAGGTGCGCAGGCTGGAGCGGCGCTACGAGGGGCCGGTGGTGGCGGCGGCCGGGGCCCGGGAGGAGGGGTCGTGAGCGCCGTTCCGGTGGCCCGGGCGTCCTCGTGGGCGCCGGCGGTGTCGAGAGCGGCCCAGTCGTGAGCGGCCCCGGCGTGAGCGGCCAAGGGGGAGGCCCGCAGGCCAACTGCCCGAGCTGCGGCGCCTCCATCGGATTTCGCTGGGCCGGGGCGGTGCAGACCACGTGTGGCTACTGCCACTCCATCCTGCTCCGCCACGATCTGGACCTCACGCAGGTGGGCGAGGTCTCCCAGCCCCCGCCGGCCACCTCCCCGGTCCAACTCGGCACCGAGGGGTTCTACGAGGGGCGGCCCTTCACCGTGGTCGGGCGCATCGCCTACCGGTACGGGAGGGGCCACTGGAGCGAGTGGCACATCGTCTTCTCCGACGGCGCCAGTGGGTGGCTGTCCGACGCCCAGGAGGAGTACGCCGTGACGTTCGCGGCGGAGGAGCCCGCGCACCTGCCCTCGGCGAGGGAGGTCCGGCCGGGCAAGAGCGTCTTCTACGCCACGACCGAGTACGTGGTCACGACGCTGACCACGGCCCAGTACGCGGGAGTCGAGGGGGAGCTGCCCTTCGAATACTGGGACAAGGAAGAGGTCCTCTTCGTGGACATGAGGTCGGAGGGCGGTGACTTCGCCACCCTGGACTACTCGGAGGAAGAGCCCCTCCTCTTCACCGGGGAGCACGTGGCCTTCGAGGGCCTGCGCCTGACGGGAACCCGCGAGGTGGAGCCCGAGGCCGTCCAGGACGTCAAGACGCTGGGCTGCCCCAACTGCGGCGGCTCGGTCACGATCCGTGCGGCGGGCGTGGCGCTGAACGTCGTGTGCGAGTCGTGCGGCTCGGTGCTGGACGCCGCCTCCCCCGGCCTGGACATCCTGCAGAAGTTCGAGGAGCACCGCAGGATCGAGCCCGACATCCCTCTGGGATCCGTGGGGCGTTTCAAGGGTGCGGACTACACGGCCCTGGGCTTCCAGATCCGGACGATCACCGTGGAGGGGCTGGACTACAGTTGGCGGGAGTACCTCCTGTTCAGCCCGGAGCACGGCTACCGGTACCTGAGCGAGTACGACGGTCACTGGAACTTCATCACGACGGTGAAGTCCTTGCCCAAGAGGATCTCGGGAGGGCACCCGAAGGCAGTGCTTCACGGCGAGACCTTCAAGCACTTCCAGACCGCGACGGCCAGGACCACCTACGTCCTCGGGGAGTTCCCCTGGCAGATCCGGGTGGGAGATCGGGCCGTGTGCGCGGACTACGTGTTACCGCCCCGTCTGCTCTCGTCCGAGGCCACGGACGAGGAGGTGACCTGGTCTCTGGGAGAGTACAAGACCGGCAAGGAGATCTGGCAGGCCTTCGGCCTGTCGGGTCAACCCCCCCGCGCTACGGGCGTATTCGCCAACCAGCCTTCCCCCCACGCCAACACGGCATCCAGGGCGTGGGGCACGTTTGGCCTCCTGGCGGCGCTCCTGGCCGCTCTGCTCGTCGTGCGCATGGCCCTGCCCAACTCGCGGTTCGTCGACCGGGAGACCTATGTGTACGACCCGGCCCGGCCGGACAGCGCCGTGGTGGTCATGGGGCCGTTCACGGTGGACGGGCGGCCGTCCAACCTCGAGGTGAGCACGGTAGCCGACGTGAGTAACAACTGGCTCTACCTCAACTTCTCGCTCCTGAACGTGGACACGGGGGACGCCACGGACTTCGGGCGGGAGGTGAGCTACTACTTCGGGGTGGACGGCGGCGAGCGCTGGAGCGAGGGCGACCAGGACGACCGGGCCCTCGTGCCCCGCATCCCCCCCGGGGAGTACGTGCTGCGCATCGTCCCGGAGGGTTCGGCGCGCGCCAACTACGCGGTCCAGGTGCGCCGGGACGTGCCCGCCCGGGCCTTCTACGCCCTCGCCCTGCTGGCCATCCTGGCTCCAGCGATCCTCGTCACGCTGAGAAGCGCGGGCTTCGAGACGAAGCGCTGGGCGGAGAGCGACCATGCCCCGGAGGATTGACCCGTGAGATCCCGCTACTTCCTCTTCGGCCTCGTGGTGCTCGGCTTGCTGGCCGTGGCCGAGTACCGGGGCTGGAGCCTCCTCAGCATCGCCGAGGCCCAGGAAGGTCCCGTTCCGGCCTCCGTGCGCAATAACCCGGGCGCCTACCGCGCCGTCTACATCAGCTCCGGCCGTTACACCGGCGGAAAGTGAGTGAAACCAGATGACCGACCTCGTCCCCAACATGCTGGCCGCTCTGGCCTACGCCGTTCTGGGCATCGTGATCTTCCTGGCGTCGTTCGTCGTCATGGAAAAGGTCTCGCCGGCCTCCCTGTGGCACGAGATCATCGAGGAGCACAACACCGCCCTCGCGGTGGTCGTGGCCGGCGTCTCCATCGGCATGTCCATCGTGATCGCGGCTTCGATTTTCTGACGCACCCGGAGGGGCTGTGCACGCGGCCCTGTTCCTGACCGTCCTCCTCATCGCCGCCTGCGGGCTCGTCTACGAGCTCGTGGCGGCCGCCCTGGCCAGCTATCTGCTGGGCGACAGCGTAACGCAGTTCTCCACGGTCATTGGCACCTATCTGTTCGCCATGGGCATCGGGAGCTGGCTGTCCCGTTACGTCGTCCGGGGGCTGGTGGCCCGCTTCGTGACCGTCCAGCTCCTGGTCGCCGTGGTGGGTGGCTTCTCCTCCACCGTCCTCTTCCTGGCCTTCGCCTACACCGGGGCCTTCCGGCTCCTCCTCTACGGCTTCGTGCTCGTGGTGGGCACCCTGGTGGGCCTGGAGATCCCGCTCCTCATGCGCATCCTCCGGAGCCACTTCGACTTCAAGGACGTGGTGGCCAACGTCCTGACCTTCGACTACCTGGGTGCGTTGGGCGCCTCCCTGCTTTTTCCCATCCTTCTGGTGCCCCACCTGGGCCTGGCCCGCTCCGCCCTCCTCTTCGGGTTCGTGAACGCCGGCGTGGCCCTGTGGTCGACCCACCTGTTCCGGGATGCCCTGGGGGCGCGGCGCATCCTCCAGGCGGCCTGCGTCGTGGTCCTCCTCTCCCTGGGCGCCGGCATGGCGGCGGCGGAGCGTATCACGCGCACGGCCGAACGGGAGATCTACGCCGACCAGATCGTCCTGGCGCGAAACACGCCCTACCAGCGCATCGTGCTCACGGCTTGGCGCGACGACCTGCGCCTCTTCCTGAACGGGCACCTCCAGTTCAGCTCCCGGGACGAGTACCGCTACCACGAGGGCCTGGTGCATCCCGGGCTCGCGGCTCTACCCGGCGCGCGCAGGG
>DASWKP010000259.1:0-8830 GCA_036396575.1 Longimicrobiales bacterium
CAGGACGATGTGGGGCACCGCGTCCCGCTTCAGCTCGACGACCACGCGGATACCGTCCCGGTCGGACTCGTCCCTCAGGTCCCGGATCTCGGTGACCTTCTTCTCCCGCACGAGCTGCGCGATCTGCTCGACCAGGCGGGCCTTGTTCACCATGAACGGCACTTCGGTGATGACGATGCGCTCGTTGCCCGCCGGATCCTCCTCGATGTCTGCCTTGGCCCGCATGACGATGCGGCCCCGGCCCGTGCGGTGGGCCTCCCGGATGCCATCCCGCCCGCACACGTAGCCTCCCGTGGGGAAGTCGGGCCCGGGGACGATGGCCTCCATCTCCTCGTGGGAGAGGTCCGGGTTGTCGATGAGGGCGATGCACGCCGCCACGATCTCCCGGACGTTGTGGGGCGGGATGTTCGTGGCCATGCCCACGGCGATGCCGCTTGACCCGTTGATCAGCAGGTTGGGCGCTTTGGAAGGAAGCACCGTGGGTTCGTCCCGCTGCCCGTCGAAGTTGGGCACGAAAGCCACGGTCTCCTTCTCGATGTCCGCCAGAAGGTCCGTCGCCAGCCGGGTGAGGCGCGCCTCCGTGTACCGGTACGCCGCCGCCGAGTCCCCATCGATGGAGCCGAAGTTGCCCTGCCCGTCCACCAGGGGGTAGCGGAGGGAGAACGCCTGGACCATGCGGACCATGGAGTCGTACACGGCGGAGTCGCCGTGGGGGTGGAACTTGCCCAGCACCTCACCCACCACGGTGGCGCTCTTCTTGTACGGGCGGCCGGGCCCCAGGCCCAGCTCGCTCATGGCGTAGAGGATGCGACGGTGGACGGGCTTGAGGCCGTCGCGCACGTCGGGGAGGGCCCGCTGAACGATGACGCTCATCGAGTAGTCGATGAACGACTCGCGCATCTCGTCTTCCAGCAGGCGGGCGACGACCCTCTCGCCCCCGCCCTCGTGCTCGTTCGGATTTGTCATGGACCGGATGTCAAAGGAACCGGGGGCCGGTGATCCCCGATGGAAATGTGAGCCCCCTCAGAGGCAGGCCTTCAGCCGCGGAGCGACAGCCCGACCCAGCCACAGAACCCGCAACGCCGCCGCGCGACCTTCCTCTGAAGCAACCTCGCGAGGATCCGGTGACCGCGCCGGCGCTTGATCCGCTTCGTCAGGGCACCGCATTCGGGACACAACCTCCCCTCCCCTCGGATGCGAGCGCTGGCGACCCCCAGGAGCAGGAGCCCCACTCCAGCGCCCGTGCCCAGACCCAGAAGGCCGAAGCCGAGCCGGAGGCGGACCGCATCCACCGTGGCCGGCGACCCCGTGAGCAGAGCCAGGCTGTTGATGTGCAGATGCCGGAGGATACTCGAACCCGCGGCCGTGACCAGCTCCAGACCCGCGAGGGCCATGAGCAGGCACATGAGAAGGAGTAGACGCCTCACGCGGCGAACCAACCTCGCATCACCTGCCTCTGAATACGGGAACCGACCGCCCTGGGAGGCGGTCGGAAAAGCTCCCTCCAGAACGACCTGAGAGGGGAGGGCCTGACCGTGGAACAACCCTTGAAAAATAAGGCCGAAAGGCCCTTTTCGGCAAGCTGCGACGGTTGGTCGGCCAATCCCGTCGCGCGGGCGTCCGGGTCAGCGCCCTCCGCGACCCGAGCGGCCCCCTCCGTCCGGGGGCTGCGGACGGCGGCCAGCCTCCGGAGGCCTCCTGAAGCGGACGACCTCCCGCACAACCGCCTGGAACCGCGGATCGCCCCGGTAGGGATCCCACATAGGGTCGCTCGGCAGGGTGCCCAGTCGGGGATCCCGGACGGCCGCCGCGGCCTCGAGGTGCTCCAGAACGGACGCGCTGTCGCCCAGGGCGGCATGAGCCTGGGCCCGCGTCACGTCGGACACCCGCTCTCCGGCCTCGGCCCGGCGCTCCAGCTCCTGGAGGCGGAGGGTCCAGTACCCCCGCGTCCCGTCGCGCGCCACCGCCCTCGCCATCTCGTCGGCGTTGGCGGAGGTGGCGACGGCCTCCGCCTCAGCCCGGGACCGCTGGCGGCGCAGCTCCACGACCCCGTCCAGGTCACCCTGCGTCACGCGCAGGTGCTCCAGGGCGTCCCAGGCCTCCCGGGACTCCGGAAACTCGTCCACGGCCGACTCCAGGACCTTCCGGGCCTCGTCCACGCGGCCCACGGCCACGAGACTGCGCGCGGCCCCCAGCCGGGAGGACGCGACGTGCTCCTTGGCGCGGAGGTGGGCGAGGCGGGCGACCAACCGTCCCCCCATCTCCGTGACCGCCGGGATGACCCCGGTGGTGTCGAAGAGGAACGCGTAGCGGTCACCGAGCGAGTCGAGCCCCGCGCCCACGACCGTCACGTTCGGGATGTCGATCTCGATGGTCCGGGCCACGTCGAACTGCCGGCGGAATCCGTCGATGAGGACCTGAAGCTCCGCGGCCTCCTGGTCGTCGGGCACCATCCGAACGGCTCTGGCGACGTAGTCCTCAGCCTCGGCCAGGGTCTCGGGCGAAGGCATCTCGTCCCGGACCCCCATCATGAGCGTCGAACCCGCCAGCCCCAGCAGGGCCGGAGCGTAGGTGGAGTCCTCCCTGAGGGCTTCCCGGAAGTGTTCCTGGGCGTTCTCGACGGCGTCGCCGGACTCCTGGCTCAGCGCCCAGCGGCCGCGCAGGTCCCACATGGCCGCCTCGGGATCCGCGGTGGGGGCCACGCCCGCGGCGATGACGCGGGTCGCCTCGTCCCGGGCGTCGATCTCCCCCAGGATCTCGTCGGCGATGGCCTGAGCGACCTCCCGCTGGAGGGCGATGATGTCCTCCATCTCCCGCTCGTAGTCGTCGGCCCAAAGGTGCGTATCGGACGGGGCGTGGATGAGCTGCACCGTGATGCGCACCCGATCCCCGTCCAGAAGGACGGAGCCCTCCACGACGCCCTCGACCCCGAGTTCCTGCGCGATCTGGGCCATGGACTTGCCCGTGCGGTCGTACGAGAGCACCGAGGTCCGGGAGATGACGCGCACGCTGCCGAGTTGGCTCAGGCGGCTCACCAGGGCTTCGTGCATGCCGTTGGCGAAGTACTCCTGCCCCCCTGCCGCCGAAAAGCTCTCCAGGGGAAGGACGGCCAGCGAGCGGATGGGCGTGTCGGAATCGGAACTCGCGGGCAGAAAGGCGGGCGCGGCCGCGGGCGTCGGCTCCCCCGCCTCGCCCGCGTCGGCCCCGGGACCGGCGTGCATCCACCAGTAGCCCGCCCCCACGGCGGCCATGAGCGTCACGCCCAGGAGGGCCAACCGGGGAGCCGCATCCTCGACCGAAGGCCGTCGCCCCGATTCCTCGTCCAACTCTCGCATCGTGCGGAGGCCCTCGGGCGTCAGCTCGTAGACCCACGCCAGGGCCGCCACCACCGGGAGGCCCAACGCAGCCGCCACGACGCCGAAGCGCAGCCACCCTTCCGCCAGCCCGAACGCCCCCTGAACGATCTCTGCCAGCTCCAGGGCGGCGATGGCCACGATGAGGTACGGAAGCGTGACCCGGAACACATGCCGGCGCTGGAGCTCGGCGATGAAGTTGGCGACTCTGGAAGTCAGCTTCGACATGGTACCGTCGGCGATGGGGGCCCGCCCGCTGCCCCCCTACTACGTGTCGGGACCGGCGCTTGTGCCCGAGGAGTGCTTTCCCCTTGTGTCCTGCTCGTGTCCTATATGGACACCCGGGACACTCAGGTAGTTAGGCGGAACCGGTGAGTGGAGGGTTGCGCGGACCGGCCTCACGCCACCGCGCAGTAGTCCACCATCTCGCGCCAGCCGGCCGCCACGAGGGAGGATCGAATCTCCGTGCGGGCGCCGGGCTGGCCCACCGCGGCCACGCAGAAGGCGCCTTTCAGCCGGTCGATCCCCGAGGGCTCCAGCACCGGCGCCCCGTGGATCTCCTGGCCGATCTTGCGGGGATCCAGGTCCACGAAGGCCCGCAGGCTCACCCCCTGCTCCGCCAGCGTCCGCGCGAAGGCCTTCCCGGTGGGACCCGCCCCCCACACCACCACGCCGTCCCGGCCCTCCAGCAACGTGCGCCTGAGGAAGGCCACCTTGCACCTGCGGAAGGCCTCCGGAGCGTACGCCGCCGCGGTGCGGGACAGCCGCCCCGCCGACTCGCGCCAACGGTGCAGCACCTCCGGGACGCTGGCGAAGCGCCCACCGTCCTGCCACAGGCGCAGGACGAGGTCGTAGTCCTCGGGCCAACCCCGGTCCCGGTACCCTCCCACCCTTTCCAGGGCCTCACGCCGGATCATGAACGTCGGGTGCGCCAGTGGGCACTCCACGAAGAGGTCGCGCTCGATGGCCTCGTGGCCGTGGAGGCCGTTGATCCACGCCTCGTAGCGGCGGGCCCCGTCCCGGACGGCAGCCCCGGGAAAGTACTCCACCCCGCATCCGCACAGGGTCACGTCAGGGCTGTCGGACAGGAGCTGGAGCTGTTTGTCGAGGCGCGCCGGAAGCGCCACGTCGTCTGCGTCCATGCGCGCGAGAACGGGCGCGCGGGCGGCCTGGCGGGCGCGCTCGAGCGCCGCAACCAGCCCTTCGGCGTCCTGCCGGAGCACGCGCACGCGGCTGTCCCGCGCGGACCAGGCCGCGAGCAGGTCCGGCGTCGCGTCGCCGGACCCGTCGTCCACGCACACCACCTCCAGCGCCGTCAACGTCTGGCCCTCCAGCGAGGCGATGCACGCCGGCAGGTGATCGGCTCCGTTCCGGACCGGGAGGAGGACGGAAACCGCCGGCTCGGTCACACCCGGAGCATCCGGTCCTTCCACGACCACCACTTGAGCAGCTCGGGCTCGGGGTCCTCCTCCGAGGCGAAGTAGACCGCGCATCTGAACACATAGAGCACACAGCGGTCCTGGTAGACACCCCGGACACGGATGAGCCGCTCGTACATCGCCTCCGGGTCCTCACCTCGCAGGTCCGAGACCTCCGAGTAGCCCAGCTCCTCGAGGTCCCTGGAGATGGAGGGCCCAACCCCCGGGATGACCTGAAACGGGCTCCGGCTCATCCGTCGCCGCCGCCAGCGCCTGAAGTCGCGCTCGGGGCCGCGCCCGGGGTCGTGCCCTCTGCCGGCCCCATGGAGACGAGCTCGATGACCACGGGCTGTGCGGCGGGCTCCAGGCGCACCAGGATGTGGGGCGACTCGACCCGGGCCCACACAGTCTGGGCATCGCTTCCGCCGACCTCGACGCGATACGTCATGAACGTGCCGGCGGGGACGGTCACCTCCTCCATGCCCGTGACCGTGAAGGTCAGCACTTCGGTCGCGCCCGTCTGAGGCTGGACGGAGGGCGCCCGCAGGACCTTGCCCTCCTGGAGGTCCGCGATCCACACGGCCAGCTCCACCATGTCCCCCAGGAGCGCCCCTTCGGGAAGCTCGATGTCCACGTCCGTCGGCCCGGTGGGAGCGTCCACCGTGCCGGTCAGGCGCCCCCCCTCCACCGTCAGGTCCATGCCCATGGTCTGGGGCCCCGCCGTGATCGTGGCATCGGTCGCCACAGGCTCGAAGCCCGGGGTGGTGAAGGTCACCGACTGAACGATGGTCTGCGGGCCCAGGTTCGCCTGGCCGCTGAACTTCAGCGTTCCGGGCGCCTCACCAACGGCAACGGTGCGCGTCATGCTCCCCACGGCCTGTCCCTGGAAGAGGACCGAATACTCCAGCGAGATGGGCGACAGCCCCGAGGCGTCCAGGGGCTCCGAGCGGCCCGCCGGTACCAGCGCGGTCATGTCCACGGGACGGCCCTGGGCGTCCTGTACGCTGACCTGCCCGAACGCGGTGAGCTGGCCCATGAGACTCGTGGCGTCCCCGACCACCACGATGGCCAGGCTCTCGGCCGTCAGGTGCGACGACGCGGCGTCCCTGAGGTCCTGGGGCCCCAGCGCCGATACGCGCTCCCGGTAGGTGGCGATGGCCGAGTCAGGCAGGCCCAGTAGCCGGTTGGTCGTCACCTGCCCCGCGATCTGCTGCGGCGTCTCGATCTGAAGCGGAAACGAGCCCACCAGGAAGTCCTGGGCGTCCCGCATCTCGTCGGGCCCGATCATCTCGGTGCGCAGGCGCTCGATCTGGCTCAGAAGCTCGTTCACCGCCTCTCCCGCCACCTCGTTGCGCACCTCGGCCTGCGCCTGGAAGAAGCCGCGGTCACGGCGCCGCGACACCTGCGAGTACGAGCCGTAGGTCAGTCCCTTCTCCTCCCGCAGGATCTTGAAGAGGCGCCCGCTGGGGCCACCGCCCAGGACGTGGTTCGCCACCGACAACGCGGTCCAATCGGCGTGGGGACCCCGCATGACGGTGTGCCCCACGCGCACCACGGCCTGTACGGACCCCGGCTGATGCACCAGGACCACCTCCGGAGCCGCACGCATGGCGGGCAACCCGTACTCGACGTCGGGAGCGTCGCCCGGCGACCAGCCGGCGAAGGCGCCTTCCAGCAGCTCGGCGGCGCGGTCCGCGGTGATGTCGCCGGCCACGATGAAGATCGCCCTGCCGGGCCGGTACCAGGTGGCGTGATAGTCGACCACCGACGCCCGGTCGATGGCCTGGATCGTGGCCGGGGTCTCGAGCTTGCCGTAGGGGTGGTCCCCGTAGACGGCGCGGATGAAGCCTCGCTCCGCGAGGGTGGCCGGCTGGGCCAGGCTGGCCTGGAGTCCCGACAGGGTGCGCACCCGCTGGAGCTCCAGCTCATCCCCCGGGAAGGAGGGGTTCAGGACCAGATCGGCCATGATGCCGATGACTTCGGGAAAGACCTGGGTCACCGAGCTGGCCGACACGCTCGTCCAGTCGGAGCTGGCCGAGGCGGTCACGTTGGCCCCCAGGAAGTCCACCGCCTCGGCGATCTCGTCGGCGGAGCGGGTGAGCGTCCCTCTGGGTAGGAGCCCCGCCGTCATGTCGGCCAAGCCGACGCGGTCCACCGGGTCGGCCACCTGGCCCCCGGGAAAGACCAGGGTGACCGTGATGAACGGCACTTCGCTCTGGGACACCACCAGGACCCTGGCGCCGCTGGCGAGCGCACGCTCCTCGAAGGGCGGAAACTCGACCGGGTCGAGGGGGAGGGGCTCGGGAGGCGCCTGTTGGGCCCACGCGGGAGCGGCCAAAGCGAGGGCTGTCAGGGCGGCAAGGAGGCCGGGGCCGCGGACGGTGTTCATCGGTCACCTCCTTCCTGGGCGGGTCTGGCCACCACCACCGTTCGGTTTTCCGGGACCAGGTAGGACATGGCCACCCGGCGGATGTCGTCCTGGGTCACGGCCTCGTAGAGCCCCATCTCCTGGTTGACGCGGTAGGGCGTGCCGTGGTCCATGAGGGCCTGCTGGAGCGCCGTGGCCTTGGACTGCACCGTGAGGCGCTCCGCGACCAGCGCGGCCCGCTGGGCGTTCTTGGCCTTCTGAAGTTCTCGCTCGCTGACACCGTCGGTGCGCAGTCGCTCGATCTCCTCCTGCACCAGGGCCTCCACGCGGTCGATGGTGACGCCCTGGTTCGGCAGCGCCCCCAGCCGGAACGTCCCGGGGCCCACGCGGCGATCCACGAAGGACACCAGATCGAGCGCCGCCCGCTCGGTGTTCACCAGACGCTCCCGGAGCCGGCTGCTCTCTCCCACGCTGAAGATGCTGGAGAGCAGGTCCAGAGCGTACTGGTCCGAGTGGCTGGCCGGCGGAATCGTGTACGCCACCCACAGCAGGGGGAGCTGGGCGAAGGGGTCATCCACCACGGCGCGGCGCTCCCCGTCGCTCCGGGGCGTCGCGGTAAACGGCGGGAGGTCCGGCGCCCGCCGGCCGCCCGGGATGTCGCCCAGGTACTCCTCGGCCAGAGCGCGCACGTCGGCCGCGGTAACGTCGCCGACCACGGTCAGCACGGCGTTGGACGGCACGTAGAACCGCTCGTAGAACGTGGCCACGTCGCTCGTCTCGGCGGCGTCCAGGTCCGCCATCGAGCCGATGACGGTGTGGCGGTACGGCGCGTAAGTCTGGCTCAGCGTGTCCAGCACGAGCTGGGCCTGGCCGTAAGGCTGGTTGTCGATGCGCATGCGCCGCTCCTCCTTGACCACCTCCCGCTGGGTCTCGAAGGCTTCCGCGGTGACCTTCAGGCGCGCCATGCGCTCCGCGTGCAGCCACAGGGCGAGGTTGACCCGGTTGGACGGGAGGACCTCGAAGTAGGCGGTGCGGTCGTTGGAGGTGGTGGCGTTGTAGACGCCGCCGGCCCGCGTGACCAGGCGGTCCATCGCCCCGGGCTCCAGGTTCTCGGTCTCGCTGAAGAGCATGTGCTCGAAGAGGTGGGCGAAGCCGCTCCTGCCCTCCTCCTCGTTGGCACTGCCGACGTGATACCACACGTTCACAGCCACAACCGGCGCCGAGTGGTCCTCGCTCACCACGACCCGCAGGCCGTTGTCCAGACTGAAGGTGTCGATGGGAATCGGGGGCAGGGCGTCCGTCATCACCTGAGCGCGCAGGGTCGCCGGAAGCCCGAGTGACGCGGCGGCAAGGACCAGAGCGGCCGCCGGGAGGCTGGCCATCGATGCGCGGGTCCCGCGGACGGGTGGGGCAAAGGACATGACAACGCTCTCTGTCGAGTGGCGTGGCCGGCGGAACGTGCGGAGCCGGGGGGTCGATGGCAATATACGTTGTCGGCGGGGCGAGGGGTCCGTTTCGCGTCGGTCGCTCGTGGTGCCTATCGCGCCGTCCGGCGCCGTCGCGTCGCCCGCTTGCCAGCCCGGCCCCGCCGCCCCATCCTCATCGACGTTCTCTTCCGGGAGCCCTCGGACCTCCTCCCCGTCCGGGCGCCCGGTACCGACGTCCATCTACGCAGGAGCGTGCAGGATGGC
>DASWKP010000260.1:0-3946 GCA_036396575.1 Longimicrobiales bacterium
CCTTGGTCTGGGCCACCGAGATGGTGCGGTGGTCCACGTGCAGGTTGAAGTGAGCCAGGAGAGCCGATTCCACGTTGCGCACGGTCTGCTTGGGGCTGACCTCGTCCGTGGTGAGCAGGTGGATTTCCTCCACCTCGCCCCCCGGCTTGGCCACCACCCGCACCGCCACGACCCCCGTCAGGGACCCCAGCAGCGCCTCGGCGCCTTCGATGGTCCATCCCCCTTCCTGGGAGATGAACCTCTCACCCTTGGCTCCCATCATGCCCTCCCTGAGGGGCACGAAGAGCGCGCACACGGCCTCGCTCCGATCGAATCCTCCTCGTTCCACCCGACCCCCCATCGCCTGGGCAGGTCGCTCGTCAGGTACGTCTCCTCCCCCTCGGGTCCCCAAGGGTTCTCCTCGGAGGAAGGGACACTCATCCCCTGCGAGCGCTCGCGCGCCCGAGGGGGTCAACCTCTGGTTTTCGGGGAGGGCTGGGCTGTCGTTCGCCTCATCGGCAGGTGCCGCAACATGCTGTGCGGGGGCCCTCCTTGTCAACAAGAAAACAACCGTTTACGCCGAGAGCAATCCTTTTGTGCCACAACGATTTATCCGCACCCGGCGCCGGGCCCGGGGACGCCGTTCGTTAGCGGCTTACGAGCGCCCGTCCGTCGAGGTCGTCCGGGGCGGAAATGCCAGCCAGAGCGGCCAGCGAAGGGGCCACGTCGACCGTTCGGACGGCCTCGTCGGAGCGGCCCGCGCGTACTCCCGCCCCGTAGAAGACCAGCGGAACGTGGCGGTCGTACCAGTACGCGCTGCCGTGGGAGGTGCCGTAGGGCGCGCCGTCGCTCATGAGCGTGCCCTCGGTCTGGCGCTCCATGATGCCCAGGCGGGAGAGGGTGCCCTTGGTGCGCCCCGGGTACTGGGAGTTGCGGAACAGGACGGCGAAGGTGTCGGGCCGGGCGCCGGCCAGGAGGTCCTCGTGGCGGTAGAGGGCGTCGATGAACCAGGTACCCCGCGCCGTGGCTTCCACGCGGTCCCGGATCGCGGCCACGTCGCCCCCCTGGGCGATGTCGGACCGGAGGGCGTCCCGGTAGGCCCGCAGGTCATCCCCCGTCACGCGCGCGCCGGCCATGCCTTCCTGAGCCCGCCATTCTGGCAGCTCGAGGACCCCGTGGTCGGAGGACAGGGCCATCACCCAGCGCCCTTCGCCCACGCTGGAGTCCAGGCTCTCCATGAGGCGCCCCAGGAGATGGTCCAGCCTCAGCAGGTTGTCCAGTTGCTCCCGGCTGAAGGGGCCGAAGCGGTGCCCCACGTAGTCCACCTGGGAGAAGGACACGCTCAGGAAGTCGGTGTGCCCGCGCTGCCCCAGGTCGAGCTCGTCCACGGCCCGGAGCGCCAGCTCCAGGCTGGCCGCGTCCAGGCGGGGCGTCCATTCCCGCACCCAGGCGAGGAAGGCCCAGTCGGAGGTATCGCGGGCCTCCAGGCGCCCGTTGTGGGGAAAGGCGGTGTGTACGCCGTCGCCTTCGAAGGGAAAGGTGTCGGGCCGGCTGAGGGGCGCCGCCTCGGCGGGCACCAGGCTCGTCCACAGCGTATCCTGATACAGGGGGGGCATGACGCCCTCGTTGAAGCTCCGGACCCAGCGGGGCAGGTCCTTCCGGTAGTACTCGGAGGTGGCGAAGATGCCCGTGGACTCGTGCACCCAGTACGTGTGGCCCCCGCTCTTGCCCGCCATGGTGATGGCCGCGCGGTCCTTGGTGGAGATCGAGGTCACGCGCGCGTCGGAGTCGGCGGCCTGGACCCAGTCGGCCAGCCCGGTGCGGAGCAGGTTGGCGGGGGAGCGCCCGCCGAGGGTGGGCCAGTCCACGATGGGGGCCGCCGCATCCTCCACCGCGTACGTCGACCGCCAGCCCGCGTCCCCCTCCTGGCTCCACTCGTTGCCCACGATGCCGTGGCGGGACGGATAGGTGCCCGTGGACAGCGTGGCGTGCCCGGCGGCCGTCTCCGTGTAGGCGTGATCGTGGGACGCCTGGTGGAAGACCATGCCTCCCTCGATCAGGCGCTTGAAGCCCTCCCGCCAGGCTTCGGCGTAGCGCGTGAGGTGGTCCGCCCGCATCTGGTCCACCACGACGAAGACCACCAGGGCCGGGGCCTCCTGGGGGGAGGTGGGGTCCGTGGGCGCGTCCGTGGGGGGCGTGCCGGCGGTCTGAGGAGTGGCCGCCGGCGTGGGGCCGGCGCAGGCCAGCGCAGCCGCCAGCGCGGGGGCCAGGAGGAGCTTGGCCGGGTTCGTCATGGTCGGATCGCGTCGGGAGCGGTCGAGGAGCGCATGCGGTCACGCGGGAGGCCCATGCGAACGATAGGGAAGAACCGGGGAACTGGACAGGCCGAAAGCGCTCTCCTTAGCTTCAACCTCGTCACAGAAGCCCCCCTCACAGGACCGTGCCCGCCGTGCGCACCATTCCCGCACCCGTCGCCGTGATGGCCGCCGCCGCGGCCACCCTGGCTGCCCTGGCCGCCACGGCCGTGGCGCCCCACCCGGTGGGGGCCCAGGAACCGGGCACCCAGCAGACCCTCACCGGGGTCTTCGCCCCCCAGCCCTCCTACGGCGTCCGCCCCGGCGACCAGGTGGTCACGGACTTCTTCACCGCCTCGGGCGACCGGCTCCAGGTCATCGCCGGCACCCGCACCGTGGACCGGGAAGGCAACCTCTTCTTTCCCTACATCGGCACCGTCAACGTGTCGGGCATGGACGCGCGGGCGATCCGCGAGACGCTCGAAGCGCGCTACAGCGAGGGCTTCTACACCGACCCCGTGGTGGACATCACCGTGCAGCTCCGCGTCAACGTGACGGGGGCCGTGCGCCTGGCCGGCAGCTACCTGGTGGACCCCTCCTCCACGGTGGTGGACGTGCTGGGCCGGGCGGGCGGAGCGGGCCTCGACGTGGCGGTGACCTCCAACCAGATCCCCGCCGACCCCGAGCGCGTCCGCCTCATCCGGGACGGCGAGACCCTCATCCTGGACCTGCGCCCCGAAACCGCGAGCCCCGACTTCCTCCAGCTCCGCGTCCAGTCCGGCGACTGGATCTTCGTCCCCCCCCAGGGCCGCTCCCACATCCGAGACGAGATCCAGTTCTGGGGCAGCGTCCTCGGCTTCATCGGGTCGTTGGCGGCGGTGGCGATTTTGATTGGGTGAGGATCACGGTCCTGATCGGTCGGGTCGTTTCGAGAGGTTGACTACTTGAAGATTGGATCATCGGTTGCGGATAGGCGCAGCCGTCTGAATGGGCGTAGCTTGCTTCTGGGATCTGTGTGGCTCGCGGCTGGCTCTTGGTTCTGCGCATGCGACCAGGCACCGCCGGAACTGGCGGAACCCTCATCAGAGGCTGTCGGATCGCTTTCCTGGGCAGCCGGTGGACTCGGTGAAGGGGGGTTGTCCCTCTTCGCAAGTCCGTCCTCGGGTCCCTTCGGTGCCAACACTACCTACCTATGAGCGCTTCCCACATCCTCTCTGCCGCCACGCCCGGTCCCTGAGAGCTAGGCTAAGGCTACGCGTTTTCCGGGACTTCGCCCGGAAAACGGGGCGCCTGCGGCGCAGCACTCCACCTGTCGCGGGCAGCCGACGACGTTCCGAAGCTCCCCAAGAGCTGGTGGACACGCCGGCACACCCGAAGAAACACCATATCGTAAACGTTTTCACGATGTCAGGCGGCAAGTGCCTAGGCACCTCCTCAGGCCCATCACCCCAGCCTTCAGCTCCCCACGGCGTTCTTGCCCAGGCGGAACGCCCGTCCTATCCTTGGCCTTCAGATCGAGAGGGCGTTTGGATGCCTATCCCTCGGGGAGGATGCGTCCGATGAGATAGGTCAGTGCTGGCGGGTGGTCGAATGCGGCCGGGTCATGCGGGCGGGCTGGTGTAGCCCCGCGCCCCCTGCGGGGTGTGTGGGGACCCCGCGGGGGGCGGCGTGGG
>DASWKP010000261.1:0-7487 GCA_036396575.1 Longimicrobiales bacterium
GCCGAGGGGGACGAACGCCCGGCCGAGCCGCGCCGCCGCCAGCTTCTGCACAGCGCTCACCACAGCCGCTCTCGCCTGTTCCGCCTGCGACTCCCGCCCCTGACTCATGTCCCCTCCGGTCCGTTCGCGCCCAGGGACCGCAGGACCCTGGCCCACAGCCTCCCGACGGCCCCTCCCGCGGCCCGTGACGGTTCGTCGGGTCGGGCGCCGGGTGGCCTCTGGTGGAGCCAATCCGCCCCGCCGGAGCCCTCGGGGGGCAGGTCGGCGCTCCGCCCCGGAAGACCTGACAGCACGGCCCGCAGCTCGGCGGGACTGGTCGCGGCCTCCGCCCGGGCGAGCCTGGCTTCGAAGTCCTCGACCGCGAGGTGCTCGGCGGCCAGGTGCTCCATGAGGGCCTCGGTGGTGACCCTCCGGGCCCTTTTCAGGTCCGGAAGCGACATCAGGGCGTACACCCCGGGTCCATCACGTGTCGGCCTCGCTTGCGCCGGCCGCGTAGTGGCCATCCATGTGATCCTCCGCCGCGTGCCGGCCGCCTACTCCGCCTGGGGGCGGAGACGGGGCCCCAGGGGCCCTCCGGTGCGGTAGACCCCGGCGGTCTCGGGCTCGGGCTCCCTCTCCGGCGGGCCCGCCTGACGCCCGGAAGGCTTCCGCCCCGGTCCGGCCTCCTCCTCCTCGGCCCAGGTGAAGTGCCGCCGGAAGAACCCCGCGAAGTCATCCACGAGAGAATACATCACCGGTACAAGGACCAACGTCAGGAACGTGGCGAACAGGATTCCCGCGATGACCGCGATGGCCATGGGGCCCCACCAGGCCGCCTGGTCGCCGCCCCAGTACAGGTCAGGATTCAGCGACCGATACAAGCCGAAGAAGTCGAAGTTGAGACCGATGGCCAGCGGCACCAGACCCAGCGCCGTCGTCGTGGCGGTGAGGACCACCGGCCGAAACCGCGTCTTGCCGCCCTGGACCAGGGCTTCCCGGCGGTTCATGCCGTCGCGCTCACGGAGGATGTCGATGTAGTCGATGAGAACGATCGCGTTATTCACGACGATGCCCGCCAGGGAGATCACGCCCACGCCCGTCATGATGATCCCGAACGGCATGCGGAAGATCATGAGCCCCAGAAGGACGCCCATCGTGGACAGCAACACGGAGCTGAGGATGATGAAGGGCTTCACCACCGAGTTGAACTGGCTCACCAGGATGAAGCCGATGAGAAAGAGCGCCGTCAGGAAGGCCCCACCCAGAAAGCCCTGAGCCTCGGCCTGGTCCTCGTTCTGTCCCGTATACTGCACCTGGTACCCGGGGGGCAGCTCGTCCGCCACGAAGTCCGCCAGCGTGGCCTGGACCTCGGCGAGCACGGCGTTGGAGTTGAGGCCCGCCGCCACGTCCGAGGTGATCGTGGCCATGCGCTCCTGGTCCTTGCGG
Source organism: Longimicrobiales bacterium (assembly GCA_036396575.1). GTDB lineage: Bacteria > Gemmatimonadota > Gemmatimonadetes > Longimicrobiales > Gaopeijiaceae > DASWKP01. The sequence goes on from DASWKP010000261.1 coordinate 1,426, forward strand.
CGGATGGAGCCGTACCCCTCCCCCACCTCCCACGTCGCCACGGACAGCAGCGGGATCTGGTCGCCTCCTTCGGCCACCACCGTGAGCTCCCGGAGGCCCTCCAACTCACTCCGGTATTCGGGGGCGAGCCGCACGATGACGTCGTACTCGTCGTTGCCCGTGCGGTACTTGGCCGCTTCGATGCCGTTGATCGCGCCGCGAATCGCCCGGCCCACGTCCGCCGTCGATAGGTCGTACAGGGCCGCCTTCTCACGGTCCACGCTCACCGCCAGCTCGGGCCGGGCGTCGTTCAGGTCGCTCTCCAGGCCCACCAGCATCCGGTAGACCGGTGAGTTCTCCAGAATCGAGAGGACCCGATCGCTCAGCTCCTCGAGACGGTCCGGCTCCTCGCCCACGATCTCGATGTTCACCGGGGCGCCCGACGAGGGCCCTTCCTCCATGGCCTCCACGGTGATCTCGGCCCCGGCGATGTCCGCACCGATGTGCTCCTGCATCCAGGCCAGGGTCTCGAAGGCGTCGGCCTGCCGGTCCTGGTAGTCCACGAAGGTGACCGTCAGACGGCTCGCGTCGGGCCCCCCGGGGCCACCGCCCATGAGCTGAGACGCGCCTCCCCCGTTGCCGCCGCTACCGGTGACCGCGACCACCGACTTCCAGTCCCCGCGGCCGGGAACGCCTTTGAGCTCATCCGCCATACGCGCGGCGATCGCGTCGGTGGCGTCGGCGCGGGTCCCCACCGGCATCTTGACGTCCACCCATACCTGGCGCGGCGGGATGTCTTCCGGAAAGAGCTCGATGCCGGAGTTGAACCGCGTGAAGAGGCCCACGGTGACCACCAGAGCCAGGCCCGACCCCGCGAGCATCGAGAAGCGATGGCCGAGCGCCCAGCGGAGCACGCCTTCGTACCAGCGCAGGTTCAGGGGGACGAGGACGTCCTGGAAGTACGTCGTGAAGCCGTCCAGAACCAGCTTGTAGAACAGCCAGCCCCCCACCGCCGTTGCGAGGAGAAGGCCTGCCGTGAGGGGGTTCCTCCCGAAGAGGATGAGCACCAGAAGGCCCGAGGCTCCCAGGAGCGTCCAGCGGGTCGCGGGGGTCAGGGGCCGGCGGCGCTCATCGTCCACCGCCATGAACATGGCGCACAACGACGGGATGATGACCATCGCCATGAACAGGGAGCAGGACAGCGTCACGATGAGGGTCATGGGCAGGTAACCCATGAACTCACCGATGATCCCCGGCCAGAACAGAAGAGGCGCGAAGGCGGCCAGGGTCGTCACGGTCGCGGCGATGACCGGCATGGCGACCTCCCCCGTGGCCTTTTTGGCCGCCAGATCCCGGGGCCACCCCTCCTCCATGTATCGGTAGATGTTCTCCACCACCACGATGGCGTTGTCGACCAGCATCCCCAGGGCGAGGATCAGGCTGAACAGCACCACCATGTTCATGGAAACGTCCAGCGACTTCAGGATGATGAAGCTCAGGAGCATGGAGCCCGGGATGGAGATCGCGACGAAAATCGAGTTGCCCAGGCCCAGGAAGAAAAGCAGCACCGCGATGATGAGGAGCAGCCCGCTGATGATGTTGTTCTCCAGGCTGGACACCATCATGACGATGTCCTCGGACTGGTCCGAGGTGACCTTGATGACCGTGGTGGGCGGGAGGAGGGGTTCCATCTCGGCGATGGCCGCCCTCACCTGCCGCGCTGTTTCGATGATGTTCTCGCCCGACCGCTTGATGATGTCCAGCGTCACCACGGGGTTGTCGTCCAGACGGGCGAAGCTCTCCCGCTCGGCGAAGCCGAAGTCCACGGTCGCCACGTCACGGATGTAGATCGGGCGCCCGTCCTCGGTGGTCACCACCAGGTCCTCGATGACGGACGGATCCTGGAACTCCCCGTCCACGCGGACGAGGTACTTGGTGCTGCCCACGTCGATGGAACCACCCGGCGTGTTGACGTTCTCGAAGGCGATGGCGTCGATGACGTCCCCGATGGCCAGGCCATAGAACTGGAGCCTGGGCAGGTCGAGGTCGACCTGGACCTCCCGCTCCAGACCGCCCCGGAGATCCACCCGCAGGATCTGGGGGATCTGCTCCAGGCGGTCCTGGAGATCCTCGCCCAGGTCCTTCAGGCGCACGAGCCCGTACTCACCGGAGAGGTTCACCTGCATGACGGGGACTTCCTGGAAGTCGAACTCCATGATCCGGGGCTCTTCGGCCTCGGGAGGAAGCTCCGGCTTCGCCAGGTCGACCTTCTCCCGGATCATGTTGAGGGCATCCTCGAGGTCCACCGTGGCCTCGAACTCGGCCACGACGGACGAATAGCCCTCCACCGAGGTCGAGGAGAGCTCCTTCACGTCGCCGATCTGGCTGAGCTCGTCCTCCAGGGGACGCGTGATCAGGCTCTCGATGTCCGCCGGCGACACGCCCGGATAGATGGTGTTCACCGCGATGAAGGGAACGGTGATCTCCGGAAACGACTCCCGGGGCGTGCTGCCGTACGACAGCATGCCCATGACCGTGATGATGAACAACAGGACCAGGACGCTCGTCCCATGATCCACCGCGAACGACGTGAGGCCGAATTCCTTGTACCGGGCCAGGAAACCCGCATCCTCCATCTGCTCCTTCGTGACCTGCTCCCGAACCGTGGGGTGCTCGTGCGGCACCATCAGCCACCTCCCACGACGCGGATCCGGTCGCCGTTGACGACCAGGTTCTGGCCCACCACGATGAGTTCGTCACCGACCTCCAGACCCGCGGTGACCACCACGAGGTTGCGCTGGGTCGGGCCCAGCGAGACCGCACGAGCCTCCGCCCGGGCGTCCCCGCTCCCGCCCACCGCCACGAAGGCCACGTAGCCGTGCTCCACCCGCACCAGGGCCTCCTGCGGGACCACGACCGCGCCGTCGAGCACGCGCCGGACGACCGCCAGGTTGGCGACCATCTGCGGCTTGATGAGGCTCCGGGGGTTGGCGAGAGTGAACTCCACGGTGAACGTGCGGTTGCGGGCATTCACGGCAGACCCCACGTAAGCGATCCGGCTCTCGAAGGCCTGGCCTTCGATGACATCGAACGTGACCGTGGCGCGTGACCCGACCGCGACGTCCGCGGCGTATCGCTCGGGCACGCCCGCGACGATCTTCACGGGATTCAGGTCGACGATGCGGGCCACGGGCGTGCCGGGGCTCACCATCACGCCCACTTCCACGAAACGGTCGTCGAGGATTCCCTCGATGGGAGCCGTGATGACCGTGCGGGCGAGGCGCTCCTCCAGGACGGCGAGGTTGGCGGCGGCCTGCTCGGCCAGGTACCTGGCTTCCAGATAGACGAGCTCGGAACCGATGTTGTCCACCTCGTAGAGGCGCTTGCGCCGGGCCCACGTCTCCCGGGCCAGTTCGGACCGCGCCCGGGCCTCCTGCACCTGGCTGCCCAGGATACTGTCGTCGATGCGGGCGAGAGGCCGGCCTTCCTCGACGTACTGACCTTTTTCCACCAGGAGCTCGCGGATCACTCCGGCTTCCTCCGCGGACACCGAAACGTCACGGATGGCCTCCACGGTGCCCGTGAGGCGGATGTTCTCGGTGAATTCCTCGACCCGCACCGTATGCGTCTCGACATTGATGACGCGGGAGTACGTGGTGGAATCCCCCGCCGCGGGATCCTCGGCCTCGGCGGATCCTCCGCATCCGGCCACGATCGCCCCGGCCAGCGCCAGGGTCGCGAACCTCGCCATCGTCCACTCCGGTGCGCCGATCTGCTTGCGTGTCGCGAGCGTCATCGTGCTCGATCCTCTCGTCGTTGCCGTCATCCGTATCGTCGCCGTCATCCGTCCACCCCCCCGCGGCCGTCCGCCATGGGAACGTCGCCCGTGGCCTGGTCCAGCCGGGCTCGGGCCACCAGGTAGTCGTAGACCGCCTGGGCGTAGTTGAACTCACTCTGGCGAAGGGCGACCTCGGCGTCGATCATTTCGAGCTGACTTCCCAGCCCTTCCCGGTACTGCGCCCGAGCGATGTCGAAGCCCCTCTGGGCCTGGCCCACCGCCAGGCGCTGTCCCCGAGCCCGAGCCCGAGCCTCGTGGACCTGGTCGAGGAGCGTGCGGACCTCGTTCTCCGCCTCGTCCCTGGCCATGGCCGACTGGGCCTGAGCCGCCCGCAGATTGGCCTGCCGCTGATCGATGCGGGCCTCGCGCCCCAGGCCGTCGAACAGGGGCAGCGTTACCTGCACACCCACGCGCTTGGCGGTGGCCCGCGGCTGCCCGAAGAAGTCAGGCGCGCCGTTCTGGGACGAGGTGATCTGGTAGTTGCCGAAGATGCCGATCTCCGGGAGGTACGATGTCTGCGCCAGACGCATCTCCGTGTGGCGCAGACTCTCGGTGAGCTCGGCCTGGCGGATGTCCGAGCGCTGATCCATGGCGCGTCCCACCAGGGAGGTCGTCCCCGCCTCCTCCCCCGCCTCACCCACATCCGCTCCAGCGAACAGGAGGATGTCCCGGTTGTCCGGGGTGTTCTCCGCGGGATCCTCCAGATCCATGGTGGCGAGGGCACCCACCACCCGGATGGCCTCCATGTCCTCCGCGTTGAGCGCGATCCCCAGGGTCCTTCGGCCCTGGCGGATCGCGTTCTCGGCCCGCTGGAGGTTGGGTTCCAGGTTGGCCAGCTCCACCTGGAGGCGAAGCAGGTCGTACTCCGACGCGAGGCCGGCCTCGTGGAGCGCCTGCGTCTCCGTCAGGGTCTGGCGCACCCGGGACACCGAGTTGTCCGTGAGGCGATGCTGTTCCTGGGCAAGGAGCAGCGTGTAGTAAGCCGTTCGCACCTGGGTCACCACCGACAGGACCTGCCCCCGCACCACTTCGTCCTGGAGGGACTCGTATCGGGAGGCGGCGCCCAGCCCTATGAACACCGCTGGCTTGAACACCGCCTGCTCCACGCTGATCAGGCCGTTCCAGGCGTTGTCCGCCCCGAACTTCACCGCGATCTGATCGTCCGGACCCGCCTCCGGATCGAAGATGACGGCTGGCAGGAAGTTCACCGCCGGCGACACGTTGCGCGTGTAGTCCATGGACAGGTCCACGGAGGGATAGACCGCGCCCCAGGCCTCCGTGACCCGCCCCCCGGCCTCGTCCAGGACCGCGCGGGCCGCCACGAGCTGTTGGTTGCGGTCCAGGGCCTGCCGCACCGCACCCCGGAGGGTCAAGGCCTCCGCGGCAGGGCGCTCTCCCGAGCGCGTCGGGACTTGCCCCTCGGCGGGGCCGGCCAGGGCGGCCAGGAGCGCCCCGGCGAGGATCCTGGCTCGGACCCCGGCGCGCCGTGACCGTGCGCCCTCATCGACCATCGAGTCGCGATTCATAGATGTGCGATGCCTCGTCTCTGTATTCGATAGTATTCGATTCACCTGTGGGATGCCTCGGTCTCGATCTCGGCCAGGTAGGCTGGCGTGGCGATCCCCGCGAGCATGCGTCGTACCGACGTCCGGTAGACCCCGGCGAATTCCTCCCGACTCACGCGCAACATCCCACTGAGGTAGAGGGAGATCAGCCCGTGGGCATGGGCCCACATGGTCATCGCGATCGCCTCCGGCTCTCCGTCCCGCAGGGCTCCCGAATCGATGCACTCACGGACCCGATCCTTCCAGAACTGGCCGAGGGCGCACCACTGGGATTCCAGCTCCTGAGGCGCCTCCTGCATGCCCATGAGATCCGGGGAGGCGAAGAGGACCTCGTACAGGCGCGGATGCTCGACGGCGAACGTCAGATAGCCCATCCCCGCCATGCGGATCCGCTCGACGGGCGTGCGCCCCTCCAGGGCCCGGTAGAGGTGGGCCGCCATGCGCTGGTAGGCCTCGCCGATCACGTCCACGAGGACGCGTTCCTTGCTGGCATAGTGGCGATAGAGCGCCGGAGCCGTGACGCCCACGCAGCCGGCCAGCTTCCTCATGGAGAAGCCCTCGAAGCCGGACTCGAGGTAGAGGTCGCATGCGCAGGCCAGGATCTTGTCGCGTTGGTCAGACATGAGTGAACACTGTAAACCGAACGACCACCATGGTCAACGGATGCAACCCCTACGGTG
>DASWKP010000262.1:0-6004 GCA_036396575.1 Longimicrobiales bacterium
GAGTGCCTGGCCCAGACCGAAGGAGACGGCCAGGCCCATGCCCACACCGAGGACGGCGATGACGATGCCCCGGGTCAGGAAGAGGCGCACCAGGGAAGCCGGCTCCGCACCCAGGGCCATGCGGATGCCCATCTCCCGGACCCGCTGGGAGGCACCGTACGACACGAGCCCGTAGAGGCCCACGGCCGCAAGCACCAGCGCCAGGACCGCGAACGCGCCCACGAGGTACCCGATCGTGCGCGTCTCTCCGAGGGAAGCCGACAGAGCCTCGTGCAGGTCGATCACCGAAGCCACGGGGAGGCCGGGGTCCACCGAGGCGACCGTCTCCCGCAGCGAGCTCGCGAGGATGGAGCCGCCCGCCTCGACCCGGACGGTCACGGCCATGTACGGCGAGTACCTCTGGGAGAGCGGGTAGTACACGGCGGGACGGCCCTCGTCTCTCAGGGAGCGCATCTGCACGTCGCCGGCCACACCCACCACACGCCAGTTCGTAGGCTCGGCCGCCAGCTCCTTGCCCACCGCGCTTTCCCCCGGCCAGAACATCCTCGCCAGAGCCTGGTTCACGACGACGACCCGCTCGGGCTCGTCGTGGAATCCGCCCAGGGCCCGACCCTGAACCACGGGGATGCCCATGGTCTCGAAGTACGCCGGCCCCACGACCACGAGCTCCGCCTCATAGTCGACATCGTCCCGGCCCGCGGGCCGGACGGTGGCCCGGGTGTGTCCTCCCGCGATCGGGACCTGGTTGGCCAGGGTGGCCGTCCGGGCCCCGGGGATCGCCTCCGCCGCTCGATGGAGCCGCTCGAAGGCGGCCATCGCCGCAGGCTGGTCGTACCGCCCCGTGCCCGCCAGGTCCACGAAGCCCGCCACCAGCCCTCGGGGCGCGAAACCGGGCTGAGCCGTGCGCGCGTTCATGACGCTCCGGCCGAGGAGCCCCGCGCCGGTGACGAGTCCCAGGGAGAGGGCGAGCTGCGCGACCACCAGGACGTTGCCAAGGCGGTTGCGGGAGCGCGCCCCCGTGGACGTGCCCTCCCGGAGCGCCCCCGCCACCGCGTGTCGGGTGCCGGCCCACGCTGGCGCGAGCCCGAAGAGTAGACCGGCGACGACGCCCACCAGCGTGAGGAAGAGGAAGACCGTGCCGTCCGGTCCCACGGGCACGGCCAGCGTATAGGGAAAGACCAGGGGCAGGAACCTCCCCGCGCCCAGGACCACGGGAACCGCCAGGGCCGCGGCCAGCAGGCCCATGAGGACGCTCTCGGTGACGAGCTGGCGGGCCAGCCGGGCGCGCCCGGCCCCCAGGGCCATGCGGACGCCAACCTCGGTGCGTCGCCCGCCCGCCCTCGCCAGGAAGAGGTTGGCCACGTTGGTGCACGTGAGGACCAACACGACGCCCACGATGACCATGAGGATCGCGGAGACCTGCCGCGCTTCCTGACGGCCCTCGGGGTCCAGGCCGATGCCCTGGGCCACCAGCACCCGGATGTCCTCGTTGACCGGGTCCCCTTCCCGCAACCGGGCGGTCACGACGTCCATGGAGGCCTCGGTCTGCTCGATCGTGGCGCCCTCGCCCATCCGCCCCACCACGTTGATCCAGCTCCAGCCCCAGCGGTCGAACGGCAGCTCGCCGTACATCGCCGGGAGCTGCATGGTGGGCACCCACACGGCCGGCGGCGTGCTGACGGTCTCCACTCCGGTAAAGCCCGGCGGAGCCACCCCGACGACTTCGTAGGGCTGGGAGCCCAGGGAGATCGTGGTGCCGACGACGCCGGGATCTCCCCCGAAGTTGCGCAACCACAGCGAGTGGGACAGGACGGCCACGGGGTGGGCGCCGGGCTGGATATCGTCGTCAGGCCGGAGCAGGCGCCCAACCTGGGGCCGCACGCCCAGGAGCTCGAAGTAGTTGCCCGTCGCCACCTGGCCGATGATTCGCTCTGCGTCCACGCCGCTACCCAGAACGAAGGCCTGGTCCTGGTAGCCGGCCACGCCGCTGAGCGTCCTGGCCTCCCGGCGGATCGTCTCCATGGCGGGCCAGGACCAGTTGTCCCAACGGGGGGCCTGGTCGTAGGAGCGCGCGATCTGCACCAGCCGGTCCGGCGCCACGATCCCCGCAGGTGAGCGGAACAGGAGCCCGTTCACCAGGGAGAAGATGGAGGCGTTGGCCCCGATGCCCAGGGCCAGGGTCAGGGCCGCCACGAGCGTGAACCCGGGAAGCTTGATCAGCGCGCGGGTACCGAACTTCACGTCCTGGTACAGGCTGTCCATCGTCCACCCCTCCGTCATCGTCCAGATCGCATGGGGAACCGCCCCGAGAGAGAAGCTCGCCAGGCTGGGCAGCCTCCCGGGAGAGGCGGCCTCCGTCCGGAGACGGTCCAGCGCGTCGAGCTCGCCCAGCCACTCGTCCAGCCACTCCCGCCGGCTTCCGCCGGGAACCAGAAACGAGGCGGCGCGGACGATCCAGCGGGAGAGACGGCTGGCCATCAGGCCTCTTCGGGCCTCACGGCGAGCGCCGCGGCGAGGTCGGCGACCCTGGCGGCGCCCTCCGCCAGAGCCGACGCGCCGGAGGCCGTCACGTCGTAGTACCGGCGGCGAGGTCGTCCTTCCCTCTCGGCGCGCCGCTGGTCCTCCCAGGAGGCCCTCACCAGGCCGCTTCGCTTGAGGCGACCCAGGGTCGGATAGACCGTCCCGGAGGGGAGCCCGGTGCTCGCCACGATGTCCAGCCCGTAGGCGTGGCCATCGCGGATGGCGTTCAGGATCTGGAGCGATGTGATTCCGAGGCCCCTGGGCATGACACCGTCTCCTGGACTGCGGTTATATAGAAGTGTAAGCTAAGTAGAATAGGCGATGGCAATGGCGTCAAGGGGTCGGCCGCGATCGTCCGGGAGTCCGTAGAGGTCCTCGCGCTTGCGGCCCACCTTCCGTCGCCTAGCTTCTCGCTGATGGAAGGTCCACAGGAGCAGATCCGGCGGATCGCTGAGCGTTACGATCTGCGTGACGTTTATGTGTTCGGTAGCCGGGCGGCGGAGATTGCCGGGCGGGTGCTGGGAGGGCTCGTCGACGCGCCCCCTTCGGCCGCCGACCTCGATATCGCGGTTCAGCCCCCGCGTGGGCAGTCCGTGAGCGCCCGCGACCGCGTACGACTTGTCGCGGCGTTCGAAGATCTGTTCGGCGCGCCAAGAGTGGACCTGGTCATTCTGTCCGAGGCGTCGGCGTTCATGGCGGTCGAGGTGATCCGAGGCGAGCTGCTCTTCACCGCGGATCCCCTTGCCCAGGCCGAACAGGAGCTCTTCGTGCTTCGGCGCGCGGCCGACCTGGCGCCTTTCCGGCACGAGCGTGTGCGAGCGATCCTCCAAGAGGGAGCCAGATGACCCCCGCGAAGTTGCGCCCCGAGCTCGTCGCGGAGCGGGCCTCGTGGATCCGGACGATGGTCGTCCAACTGCGGGCCATTCCCCTGAGCTCTTACGACGCTTTCGCCGCGGACGCACGCAATCCGGCCGCTGCGGAGTCCTACCTTCGTCGTGCGCTCGAAGCGCTCCTGGACCTCGGTCGGCACGTACTGGCCAAGGGCTTTGGCCGGGCCGCCACCGAGTACAAGGAGATCGCCGACGGCCTCGTGGAAGTCGGCGTCGTCGATCCTCGACACCGCCAGCGTCTTCGAGACATGGCGAGCCGGAGAACGGCGGCTAGCCGCTGGGCGGGACCTCATCCTCCCGGCAGATACCGCTTCGGGAACTTGGCCACCACGGTGTAGATGGGGTCCACGATGTTGGCTACGGTGCTTTCGCCGAGCTGGCCCACGAGCATATAGGCGTCCAAGCGCCCGAAGCCGTACGCTTCCTCCATCCACTCGATGAGCTCCACATGGGCCAGGCGGAAGGCGTCGATGAGGGGACGCGCGCTCCCGGCCACCATGATGTGGTGCTCGTCCTCCAGGCGGGGCCAGTCGATGGTGCGGCCCTTGATGACGTCGATCCGGAACGTGACGTCCATGGACGTCTCCAGTCCCGTGCCGTTCACTTCGCCCTCGCCCTGGGCGGCGTGGCCGTCGCCGAAGTAGAAGTAGGCGCCATCGTGGAAGATGGGCAGGTACACTGTGGTCCCTTCGCGGATTTCCGGCGCGTCCATGTTGCCGCCGAAGTCCCCGGGCCACAGCCCCGCGAAGGCCTCCCCTCCCCTGGGGGCGACGGCCACCCGCCCCAGCATGGGCTTCAAGTCGATGGTGATCTGCCCCATGCGAGAGTCCGGAAGGGATGTGCTGCCGGTCATGCGCTCCAGGTCCAGGGCCCACTCGTAGCGCCGCGAGGGAATCGGATCGTTCAGGAGCCGCATCCGGCTGTCCGTGGCCAAGCCCCCGAAGTCCGAGTAGATCTGGGCTCCCGCCAGGCCGCGGTTGGGCCGCACCCGGATCACCTCGACCACCAGGATGTCGTTCGTGGTCGCGCCCTCGATGTAGAACGGCCCCACTTCCCCTGGAAACGCTCCGCCGCCCGGCTCGTAGTAGGGCCCCGCGTTGGTCTCGGAGATGAGGACGGTGCCCGGTTGGAGGGTCATGACGGGCTCCCGCACCGCGAACGTGGGGTGGCCCACCGTGGGGGTGAAGCGAACGGTGTCCTGGGGGGTGGCGGGAGCGGCGGTCAGAGGGAGGTGCGCCGAAGCGGAAGCGAGCGCGAGGCACAGCGCTACCTGCGATGCGTGCATGGGAGGCTCCTTGGGTTCAGAAGGATGCTCACCGCAACCTGGAGCGGCCCAGGTTGCGCCACTGGCCCCGCCGAGCGAGAGTGTACGGGCCTGACGATACACTTCCGCATCCACTCGGACGAGACGCACCGTGATCGACGACCTGCGTGCCGGGCTGCGAAGCCTGGTCTCTCGCCCCCACATCGCCGTCGTCGCGGTTCTGTCGGTGGGTTTGGGCCTGGGCGTGAACCTGACTCTCTTCGGCGTGCTCCGGGGCTTCTACGTGCAGGAGCGCGAACTACCAGCCGGCGACCGACTCCTGTGGGTGGCGTTCCTCGATATGGGGCCTGACGGCACCCGGGTGCAACCGCCACCCCGGCGATTCCTCCCCCTGCTGTCCGGAGGCGGTGCCTGGGAGGCGGCCGGAGGTTGGGACGGTCAGCTTGCCGCCACCGTGGTCGGGGATCGCACGAGTTACGGTTCGTGGGTACGTCGGACGACCCCCGGCCTGGAGCGGCTTCAGGGGCTGGTCCCCGCAGCGGGTCGCTTCTTTGAGGCGGCCGATACGGTGCCAGGCGCGGCACCGGTCGCCGTCCTCGCCCACGGCCTGGCGGTGTCAGCGTACGGCTCCGCTGCCGGCGCCCTTGGGCGGGGCGTGCGAGTGGAGGATGAGGAGAGGACGGTGGTAGGCGTCCTCCCGCCCACATGGGACGCCGGGGAATTTCCGATCCACGTGCCCCTCGGTGGGGCAGAGGGTCCGGACGGGACGGAGCCCGTCCGTGTCGTGGTGCGCCTGCGGCCGGGCGTGAGCCGGGAACGGGCACGGGCGGAACTCGAGGCCCGGGCCGCGCAGTTGGGCACTTCTGCAGTCAGCCGTCCCGCAGGCCTGCGCACGGGGAGCGAGAAGGAGGTGCTGCGCCCAGCCGGGACCGCCAAGCAGAGCGCGCCACCCCTGCTGCTGGCAGCCACCATCCTGCTGGCAGCGGCGGCCAACCTAGCCACGGTCCTCCTAGCCCGGGGGCTGGAGCGACGGCGGGACATCGCCATCCGGCGGCTCCTCGGGGCGGGCCGATGGGCGCTACTGCGCCCCCTGGTCCTGGAGAGCACGTTGGTGGCGGCCGGGGCGGTCACCCTCGGCCTGCTCTTGGCCTGGATCACCTTCCGCACCGTTCTGGGGTCCATCCCGGGTCCGGATACGCCTCGCGTGAGCCTGCCGCTCCTCATCTACGGCATGGGCCTCGCGTCCATGGTGGTGCTCTGCGGCGGGTGCTGGCCCGCCTTCGTGAGCGGTCGGGTGGACGCCACCGAGGCCCTCCGGTCCGGGGGCCGG
>DASWKP010000263.1:0-10184 GCA_036396575.1 Longimicrobiales bacterium
TCGACGCCGTCCAGGATGTGGAGGAAGCCCAGCGCGACGAAGCGGAGCGCGGCCTGGTGCCAGCGCGGGTCGAGCCGCACCAGGCCCGGATCGCCGGCGAACTGGAAAGCCCGCTCGGCACCCTCGTCCGGGAGGAACCGCAGGACGGTCACCGTGCGGACCCCCAGATGTGCCAGCGCGGGATCCAGGGAGAAGTGCGCCGCCGCCGAAGCGATGGGATACTCGAAGAGGACGTCCAGGAGCGCCTGGCGCCAGGGGAGCGCGGTGCCGGGCGACAGAGGCGGGCCGGTGACGTGGGCCAGAGCGTCCTCCCATCCGCCGAAGGACCGGTCCGTGGGCAGGGAGGCCCGCACGGCCACCAGCTCCGCAGCCGGCAGCGCCCGCCCGTCCTCCAGCACCGCCAGGTAGGACGCGATCCACTGGAGGGCGGCGTCCCTGAGGAGGGGCCTGGCTCGGTCCACGTCCAGGTAGCCGTTTCCCGTCTCAGGAAACACATAGTCCCGCATGGCCTCGAGGGGCACCCGCACCAGGACGCGTAGCGTCGTGCCCTCGGGCTTCACGAACATCCGGACCGTGACGTCTCCGGGGATCTCGTGGGCCGGAGCGGGGCGCGGCAAGGCCAGCAGGAGGGCCGAACATGCGGCCACTCGGAAAAGCCGGCTGAGGAGGTGGCGTGTGGGCACCAGGGGGCCTCGCGCTCCGCGTGGGCGTCGGGCTCGGAGGGTCGCGCCGAGCGGGTGGGCGAGGTCCCGGGTTGCAGGAGACCACCACCCCACCGTATTGAGAAGGTCGAAAGGCTACGCCCCGGGGCATGGGCTGACAAGGCGCAGGCCGTCGCAGCCGTCCCTCGGGGACCCTCCCGCATCGCCGCCGGAGACCGTGGATGAAGCCCGTGAAGAACGTCGTCCTGGGAGCGATCCTGGTGGCGCTCCTGGCCGCTCTGGCCCTGGCCCAGGCCGCGCTGGACCGGACCGCCGAAGCGTCGGCCGCGCAGGCCGTTGAGGCTCCCCTGTTCGAGGTGGATCCCTTCTGGCCCAAGCCCCTCCCCAACCACTGGGTGCTGGGCTCCGTCGTGGGCGTGGGCGTCGACTCCCGCGACCACGTCTTCATCATCCACCGCCAGGCGCCCCTGGACGCGCGCACCGAGGTCGGCGCCACCCAGGACCCTCCGACCGGGGAGTGCTGCGTCGCGGCGCCCTACATCCTGGAGTTCGACCCCGAAGGGAACCTGGCGAACGCCTGGGGCGGACCGGGCGAGGGTTACACGTGGCCGGCCAGCAACCACGGCATCACCCTCGACCCCATGGACAACGTGTGGATCGGCGGGAACGGGGGCGGCGACTCCCACATCCTCAAGTTCACCCGGGACGGCCGCTTCCTGGCTGAGATCGGCATCCCGGGCCGGGAGACGGACAGCAACAGCTCGGAGCACTTCGGGCGGGTGGCCAAGGTCTCCTTCGACGCGACCGGTACCGAGGCCTTCGTCGCCGACGGTTACCGCAACAAGCGCGTGGCGGTCCTGGACGCCGCCACCGGGGAGTTCCTCCGCTACTGGGGCGCGTACGGCAACGAGCCCAGCGACGAGAGCCTGGGCCCCTACGACCCCCAGGCGCCTCTGGCCCAGCAGTTCCGCAACCCCGTGCACTGCGCCGAGCCCACGAACGACGGCTTGGTCTACGTGTGCGACCGGCAGAACGACCGCATCCAGGTCTTCCGCAGGGACGGCTCCTTCGTGAACGAGGTGATCATCGCCCCCCTCACCCTGGGCGACGGCTCCACCTGGGACATCGCGTTCTCAAGGGACCCGGAGCAGCGTTTCATGTACGTGGCCGACGGCAAGAACATGAAGATCTACGTCATGGACCGGGCCTCCCTGGAGATCCTCACTACTTTCGGAGACGGGGGGCGGCAGCCGGGGCTGTTCTACGCGGTCCACTCCATCGCCACGGACTCCCGCGGCAACATCTTCACCACCGAGACCTACGAGGGGAAGCGGGTCCAGAAGTTCGTCTATCGGGGGATGGCGCCGGTCACCGAACGCGACCAGGGGGCACCGTGGCCCGGGGGTGCGGGAGGGCGGTAATGAGCGCCGCGGCGTGCTCCCAGACGCCCGCGCCCCGCCTCCCCACCCGCCCCCGCCATGTACGAACGCATCGTCTGCCTCACCGAGGAGACCAACGAGACCCTCTACCTCATGGAGGAGGACTGGAGGATCGTGGGCATCAGCGGCTTTACGGTGCGGCCGCCGCGGGCCCGCAAGGAGAAGCCGAAGGTCTCGGCTTTCACCAGCGCGAAGATCGACCGGATCCTGGAGTTGGAGCCCGACCTCGCGCTTGGCTTCTCGGACCTCCAGGCGGACATCGCCGCCGAGCTGGTGAGGAAAGGCGTCGAGGTGCACGTGTTCAACCACCGCTCCGTGGATGAGATCCTGCGCACCGTCCGCACCCTGGGTGCGCTGGTGGGGCGCCCCGACAAAGGGGAGGCGCTGGCCGGGCGCCTCGAGGCCGGCCTGGACGAGGTGCGGACCCGGGCCGCGGCGCTGCCCCGGCGCCCCAAGGTCTATTTCGAGGAGTGGTTCGACCCCCTCATCTCGGGCATCCGTTGGGTGTCGGAGCTCATCGGCGCGGCCGGGGGCGAGGACTGCTTTCCCGAGCTGGCCGCCGAGCCCCTGGCCAGGAACCGGATCGTCGCCGATCCGACGGAGGTGGTGCGCCGGAGCCCCGACCTCATCGTGGGCTCGTGGTGCGGGCGCAAGTTCCAGCCGGAGCGGGTCAAGAGCCGCCCAGGTTGGGATGCCATCCCCGCCGTCCGCGACGGCCACGTCCACGAGATCAAGTCGTCGATCATCCTCCAACCGGGCCCCGCCGCCCTCACCGAAGGGGTGCGGGCGCTTCAGCGTCTGATCGAGGGATGGGCCCGGGAGACCGGGTGAGCGGCTGTCCTCGCGTGCGGACATTCCCTGTCTCGCTGGCGGGAATCGGCGGCCCCGGGCAGGGCTCCGCGCGGGCGCTCTTTCAGGGTTCAGGCCATGGCACGGCCCTTGCTTCGACAGACCATGGAATCGATCCCGCCCCACAGGCGTGTCCACCCATCGAAACGGAGAAGACCGGCATGATCCCCATCAGGCGTTCGGTCGCCCTCCTGGCCCTACCCGCGGCCGCGCTCGCGTTCGGCGCCGGTGCGGGGGAGGCCCAACAGCGCCCCGACTTCCTTTTCCGGCAGCCCGCGGCGACGCTGAGCGTCCGGGCCGGGTACGCCATGCCGTCGGAAAACGGCGAGATCTTCGACTTCGTTCGGAGCGAGCTGACCCTGGGGGAAGGGGACTTTGGCGGATTCGTCGTGGCGGGCGATCTGTCGGTGCGGGTCACCGAGAGGGTCGACCTGCTCATCGGCGCGGGCTTCAGCCAGGTGGAGAAGGACTCGGAGTTCCGGGAGTGGGTGGACCTCGACGACCGGCCCATCGAGCAAAACACGCTCCTGTCGCGGCTGCCCGTCACCATCGGCGCCAAGGTCTACTTCAAGGACCGGGGACGCTCCATCGGGCGCTTCGCCTGGATCCCGGCGGACTGGGTGCCGTACGTCGGGGCCGCCGGCGGATGGACGCGCTTTCACTTCGAGCAGGCCGGCGACTTCGTCGACTTCGAGACGCTGGACGTCTTCCCCTACACCTACGTGTCGGAGGGCTGGGCGAGCACCTGGGCCGTCCTCTCGGGCATCGACTGGTCCTTGAACCCCCGCGTGGCGCTCAGGGCCGAGGCTCGCTATCTGTGGAGTAGTGGGGACCTGGGTGTTGACTTCGAGAACTTCGACCCCATCGATCTGGGTGGGCTGGACGCGAGCGTCGGCTTCGCGTTCCGACTCTGACCTGGAAAGGAACGACGACGATGAGCAACAGGCGCAACACCACGACTTCGCTGACGGGGTCGGCGATCGCTCTGTCCGTCCTCCTCATGGGGGCCGGGGACGCCTTGGGCCAGCAGGTGGACACGGGCTGGCTGGCCTTCCTCGGTTGCTGGGAATCGGCCGACGCGAGGGGTGCCGGTCCCCTGGTCTGCGTGCGGCCCGGTGACGACGGGGGCGTCGAGCTTCTGACGATTGCCGAGGGTGCCGTGGTCTCCACCGAGACGCTGGTGGCCGACGGCCGCCAGTACGCGGTCAGCCGGGACGGCTGCGAGGGGTGGCAGAGCTCGCGATTCTCCGTGGACGGACGGCGAGTCTTCCTGCGGTCCAGCGTGGTCTGCCAGGGCGACCTCGAGCGGGTGAGCACGGGCATCCTGGCCATGCCCACCCCCGGCGAATGGCTCGACGTCCGCTCCGTGGATATCGGCGGGGAAAGCTCGGCCTGGGTCCAGCGGTACCGCGTGGCCGACGCCGACGTGACCGCGGTGCCCGGTCTGCGGGAGACGTTGCGGGACCTGGCGTGGTCCATCGGGACCGCCCGGGCGGCGGCGGCGGCCCGCCTGGATGTGGACGACGTGACCGAGGCCGCGGCCGAGGTGGATGGCGAGGCGGTGAGGGCCTGGGTTGCCGAGGAGGGAGACGGATACGCGCTCCGTGCCGAGGACCTCGTCCGGCTCTCGGATGCGGGGATCTCGGACGAGGTGATCGACCTGATGGTCGCCACCAGTTACCCCGAGGCGTTCGTCGTCGACCGGGCGAGCGACGCCGGCTACGACGACTACGGAGACGATGCCTGGGGTGCCCGCGGGTACCGCAGCCCGTTCTATGACCCGTTCCTGTATGGCTATGGCTACGGGTACGGCTACGGTTACGGATACTCTCCGTACGGGTACTCTCCCTACGGATACGCCGGCCGTTACGGCTACGTGGGCTACCGCCCGACCATCGTCATCGTGGATCGGGCCGGCTCGTCTGAACGGACCGGTCGGGTCGTGTCGGGGCGCGGGTACACTCGGGGCGGTAGCTCCAGTGGAGCCTCCGTACCCACACGTTCCGTTCCCCGCGACCAGGGCGTCGCGCCTTCCACGGGGCGTAGTGGAGCTACGGGCACCGCGGCGGGTTCCGCCGGTACCACCGGCTCCACGCCGCGAAGGGCGAAGCCACGCGGCGGCGGAGGTGGCGGGTTCTGATCCTGGCGTGATCCGCAATCGTCCGCGCACCGGCGCCGGGGGCTGTCAGCTCCCGGCGCCGTCGCGTTGGGGGCTCGGGGAGGCTACACTTTCCGCGTTCACCCCGCAGCCACCAAGTGGAGGGGATCGAGGACGCGGCTTCTTCGTGGCATTGAGGAGGTAGCCTATGGCAGCCGAGTTTCTGGTGCGCGGTACGTGGGTCCTTGAGGACCGGGGGCTCTTCGCCGTCGCCGGGGTCATCGAGGATGGGATGGTGGAGATGGGCATGACGGCGACTCTGGAGGGTCAGAAGGACAGCTTCACCCGCCGGGTGCACTCGGTGGAACTCATGTCGGCGGAACCCATGTCGGTGGATCTCATGGGCGAGCAAGTCGCGGGCGAGAGCGGACCCGTGCTGCTGTTCTCCTTCAGCGGGCCAGCCAAGCTGGCGGCGTGGCAGGCTCTCGACTGGGACGGCCGGACCTTGTCGTTGACCTGGTGACGAGAAGGGGGGACGGGTTCACGTGAGCGGCGGCCCACCCGCCGGGGGCCGGGGGCCCGTGGGGCAGGGACCCCCGGAAGCCCGGGGAGAGACATACTCCGAGGTGCTGGCCGAGGTCATGGAGCGGGCGCGGGCCTCAGCGGAGGTCCGCGGCGCGCGGCGGCCCGCCAGCGAGCGTGCCAAACCCGTCAACCGGGCGGTCTTCCTGGGCCTGGGCTCCCTGTTCGGGGTCATTCTGGTCTGGAACATCTGGCTCCTGCGTCGTCCGTTGCCCGAGTTACCCCCCGAAGAGCGGGAGGTCGTGCGGGGCGTGGCTCTGTTCGCGGCGGCCCAGCGCATCGAGGCCTTCCGCGTGGAAAACGGGCGACTGCCCGCGGGCCTTGACGAGCTGGGGCTGGAGGATGCCGGGCTCATCTACACGGTGGTGGAAGACCGTTACCGCCTGGACGAAGAGGGAGCGGCGCTGTCCGAGGGTCATCGGGACGAGGAGGACCCCATCGCGATCCTGGAGTCGCTGGGCCTGCCCGTGCGGCGGGAGGACGGCGGCGGATGAGCGCGCGGGACCGCCAGGGGTTTACGCTGGCCGAGTTGATGGTGGTGGTGTTCATCGTCGGCATCGTCGCGGGCCTGGTCATCCCCAACGTTCGCAAGGCGTTGTTCCGTGCCGACGCGGCCCACATCATGGGAGACGTGTACACCATCCGGGACGCGGCCCATCGGGCCCTTACCGAGACCGGCCGCTTCCCCGGCGCGGGCGGCGTCGGAACGGTGCCCGCGGACATGGAAAGCGCCCTCCCGGACGGCTTCGAGTTCCAGTACAAGGGCGTCCGCTACATGTGGATGTCCATCACGCTCCCGTCCAACATCAAGATCTGGGGCAGCAGCGATCTGGGTCTTCTGTGGGTCATGTATCCCGGGATGACGGAGCTGGCCGAGGCCATGGAGTCGCACGCCGGAGCCGAGGCGCTGTGGAGTCCCACCCAGATGATCTTCATCATGCCCGGGTGAGGAGCTCCGGCGCCCCACGATCCCCCCTCGGAGGGCGTCTGGCACCAGAGGTCCGACAGGCTTAGCTTGTGGACCGATCCTCGAAAGATCACGGGGCCCTCACGGGGTCGGGAGAACGATGCGGTTCGCCTATATCGATTCACAAGGTAAGGAAGTCGGCATTCCGTCCGTGGAAGCGCTTCAGCTCAGGATCGAGTTGGGAGCGATCAGCGACGACACGATGTTCCACGACACCAACGCCGATAAGTGGGCTCCAGCCAGCGAGCACGAGATCTACCGTAGCCTGGCCCGGGAGGCTGAGGGCCGGTCGGACGGCGGCTTCGTGGCGGCACCACCGAGCATGCTGAGGCTTCGCATGCCCAAGATGGACGAGCCAGCAGAGCCCGCGCCGCCCCCCGCGGAGCCGACGCCGCCTCCGGCGGCCGCTCCGCCTCCACCGGCCGCTCCGCCACCGGTGGCTGAGGCGCCTCCGGTCCCGGCTCCACCGGTGGAGCCCGTAGCTCCGGCGGCCGACCCCGGTGGGTTCGACCTGGGCGACTTCGGCACCATCGACCTCGCGCCTGACGCCGCGGCGCCGTCCGAGCCGGCACCGGCTGAGCCCCCCGCCGCGGCTCCCGTGGCCGACGCGGGTGGCTTCGACCTGGCGGATTTCGGCAGCTTTGACCTTGCCGAGGCGCCGCCGGAGCCAGAGCGCGCCCATGCCCCCTCCCCGCCGGACCAGGAGGAGCCAGACCTGACATCGGGCTTCGACTTCGGAGACATGGGAGCGATCGAGGTCGACGCGGCGCCCGTCGAGGAGGAAGAGCCGGTCCCCAACGCGCTTGGAGGGCTCACCTTCGACGCGCCCGGCACCGGTGGCGGCATGGATCTCGAGCGTCCTCTCACCGAGTACGCGCCGGATGAGGACAGCTCGTTCGAGGGTGCCGGCGACAGCGGGTTGCAGTTCGAGGACGCCACGACCACCGCCCATCAGAGCTCCTCCTCAACGCCCGCCCGGCCCCAGGGAGCGGGCGGACCCCCGGAGCGCCGAGGCGACGCCGGCGACGGCGCCGATGACGAGACGCCAGAGCGGACCGGGCCGCGGCGTCCACCGCGGGCGAGGCCAGCTCCCCCGCGCCCCCGCCCGAAGAAGTCGCCGGTCGGCGCGATCGCGATCACGCTGGTGGCGGTCGCCGTCGTGGGTGGCGGGGGGTTCTTCGGCTGGAAGGCCTTCATGAGCGGCCCCAGCGGACCCGCCCAGGACACGGTGACCATCGACGCCATCTCCCCCGAGCTGCAGCCGCGATTCCTGCAGTTGAGCTCGCAGGCCTACGGCACGATGCTGGACTCCCTGCGCGCCCGCGTGGCCGCCGCCGGCCTCCCGGAGGGTCCCCCCCGCGAGTGGCTCCAGGGCGTCTACCTCGCCAACGCCAGCCAGTACGTGGCGTTGACCGAGTACTGGGAGGCCGTGGAGGGAGCGCTCGAGGATCTGCGGGACGCGGATCTGGACGGAAGCCTGTTCCTCGATGCGTACGACGCCGGTCTGGAGGCCACCTTCCCGGTGGACCCGGAGATCCAGGACACACTACGCAGTCGCGGGCAACAGGGATACGAGGCGGCGCGAAGAGACAGGAGCCTCGTCTACGACCAGCTCCAGGCGATCATCAACGCCAGCCTGGACCTCCACGATCTGCTGGTGGCCAACGAGGACAACATCGAGCACCAGCCGGCGTCAGGGGGCGTGTCGAGAGACCCGGTCACGGAGGCGGTGCCGACCACCGAGGCCCTGGGCGCGCAGATGTGGGGTGGCGTGGATGCCATCCAGAAGGCCCTCGGAGAGATGGACGCCCTGGGGCAGGTTCCCACGACGGACAACCTGATGAGGGCGCTCTTCAGCCGGCTGGCGGTCACGCCTATCCGCTGACGGACCGACACTTTTCGCGTCCGTCCTACGTATCATCTAGTTCTAGTGGCGGATGCCGGGTGACCGGCCGGCAACGCATGAACCTCCCCGTGACGGCCTCACGGGGCCTCCACCCGTGGGATGCGAGGGGATAGCGATGCGGCGATGTGGCGGTGGTGTTGGAATCCTGGTGTCCGCGCTCTTCCTCCTTCCTCTTCCAGGGACCCTGTGGGGCCAGGACCAGACCGGGGCGCAGCCGCCCGACCAGACGGTCACGGTCTACCTGGACTGCCAGTATCACGTCGGCTGTGACTCGAGCTTCTTCCGGACCGAGGTGAACTGGGTCAACTGGGTGCTCAACCGGGAGGACGCGGAGGTCCACGTGCTCGTGACGGGGCAGGGGACCGGCGGCGGAGGCTCCCAGATCAACCTGGACTTCCTGGGGCTCCGAGCGTTCGAGGGTGACGACGTTCGCCTCTCCCACGCCAGCAGCGGAGACGCCACTCAGGACGACGTGCGCCAGGCGCTGGTCGAGATCCTCAAGCGCGGGTTCATGCGCTACCTGGTGGGGAGGCCCATCGGGGACCGGATGGTCGTCACCCACCGGCCGAGCGGAGGACCTCCCGGAGCTCCGCCAGGTGGGCCCGGCGGCGCGCCGCCGGGTACGGGCGTGGACGTCGACGAACCGGGGGACTCCGGGGTGATGACGGTTAGCCTGAGCGGTGGCATGAGTGGCGAGGACATCGTGTCCAGCACGAGGGCCAACGGCTCCCTGCGCGCCCGGCGCTTCACGGAGGATTGGAAGGTCGATCTCGATGTGTCCGGAAGTCACTCCCGGACCGACTACGAGCTCGACGGAGGGACGGAGTCGAGCATCCGCAAGAGCTGGAACCTGAGCGGTCTCGTCGCGCGGAGCATCTCGGAACACTGGACCGTGGGCACCAACATGTCCGGCGGCGGCAACACGTATTCGAACCAGCAGCTTCGACTGCGAATGGCGCCGGGTATCGAGTACAATGTCTTTCCCTACTCAGAGTCGACCCGGCGTGAGCTCCTCTTCCTCTACAGCCTCGGGGTCACCCACTGGAACTACGAGGCCATCACCATCTTCGACCAGGAAGAGGAGACCCGGCTGGACCAGTCGGTGACGGCCCAGCTCAACCTGCAGCAGCCGTGGGGAAGCATGGTCATCTTCTCGGAGGCGGCGCACTACTTCCACGACACCTCGCTGTGGAGGGCCGAGATCGGGGGCTTCATGAACATCCGCCTCTTCAAGGGCTTCCGCTTCAACGTGTCCGGGAGCTACGCATGGATCCGGGATCAGCTCGACCTGGAGGCGGGCGAGGTGTCCGAGGTCGACATCCTCACCCGGCGGAGGCAGCTCGCGACGTCGTTTCGGGCTTCCACCAACTTCGGTGTCAGCTACACGTTCGGCTCGATCTTCAACAACGTGGTAAACCCCCGCTTCGGGGGTCGTGGCGGGTCCTTCTTCTTCTTCTGATCCGACGGGCGGGCCCGGCACGGTCCCGCGGTGCCCGATCTCAGATGCCTCCCGGTGGACCCCCGTTCAGAGCGTCGGGCTCCTGGTGGCGGTCGGCCAGATCGTACACCTCGCCGGGCCACAGCCAGTGGAAGAGGTGGTCCGGCTCGCCGCGGTCGTAGAACGCCACCGGGCCCGCCCCCAGGATCTCGGCCAGGTCTCCGCGAACGACGATGGCGGAGC
>DASWKP010000264.1:0-3168 GCA_036396575.1 Longimicrobiales bacterium
GTGCGCCAGAACGCTCCGGAACTCGCCATCCGGGCCGAAAGCGCGGAGCTCCGCCGCCTGGTAGTCGAGGACGAAGATGGTCCCGTCCCTCCCCACCTCGATGCCGCGGACGTCGCCGAAGAGCTCCGGCCCCTCCCCCGCCACGCTCCCGATGCGGAGGTCGGGCACCAGGGAGTCCGCCTCCGCCCCCGGGAGGCCCGGGTAGCTCACCACGACCCGCCCATCGGGCAGCGTGTCCCGCCGGGCGTGGCTGATCCCGGGAGCGTCCGCGGGACCGCAGCCACCCAGCATCGTCGCGGCGCAGAACAAGGCCAGCGCGAACCACGGAGATCTTCGTTCCGGCAAGCTCATTCTTCCCTCCGCTCATCGGACGAGGATCGCTCCTCCATCTCCAGGGCTTCCATCGTGCGCTCCAGGGCGCCCCGCACGTACGCCTTCAGGCCATCCCGGTCCACGCCAAGCTCCGCGAACACCGAGGCGAAACGCTCCAGGTCGAAGTCGGCCAGGACGGCCTCCGCGGTACGCCCTCCAGCCCGCCCGGTCCTCGCTCCGTCCACCAACGCCCGGAAGAACTCTCCTTGCCAATCCAGGAGGGCCCGGTCGCCATGGAAGCTCCCATGGGAAGGCAGGAGCCCACGGACGTCCAACTCCCCCAGGCGCTCCAGCGCGGCAGCCCAACCCGGGATGTCCGCTCCCTCGAGCCAGGGCGGAGCCTCCTCGAGCAAGTCGCCCACGGCCAGGATTCCCTCCCTCGGGAGGTGGACCACGATGTCTCCCCGGGTGTGGGCGGACCCCGCGTGGATGAGGTCGATCCGGCGCTCACCCAGATGGATCGTGAGCCGGTCGGAGAAGGTCAGGTCCGGCGGGATGAGCCGCAGGGTGCGGAGATCCTCCAGATAGGCCGTGCGGAGCCTGAGGCTGCGGCCCACCGCCAGGCGATCGTCCTCCGTCAGGGGCGTACCGTCGGGCCCCAGCCCGGTGTCGAGCCACTGCCGGCGGGCCTCGATCGTAGCGGGCAGCTCCGCAAGCTCCGAGTCCCGGTACGCGGCAGCGTCCTCGATGACTCCGCTCCGGGTGGACTCATGACCCACGAAGCGCACGTCGGGAAAGGCATCCGCGTACGCCTGGTTCCCGAATACGTGGTCGCCGTGCCAGTGCGTGTTGATCACCCAACGGACCGGGGCGTCGGTGAGTGTCCGGATCTCATCCAGGAGGGCGCGTGCCGCCGTGGGAGATTGCTGGGTGTCCACCACGAGGACGCCGCCGGGTTCCACGACCACCAGCGAGTTGGCGAAGGCGTACGCGCCCGGGTTGGCCTTCACCTCTGCGGCGTACACGCCCGGTGCCACGGAGGTGACGACGAAGACATCGTTCCCGGACTGCCCCGCCACCGTCAGGGGAAACAGCGCCAGGAGCAGGATCCCGACCGGGACCCGGAGCAGGAGGCGGGCGTGTGTGATCATGTAGACGAAGTCGTTGAGGTCAGGTTTTTCCGCCAGCCGCGTATAGTGATCCAACCGCGAGGCCGCCGGCCGTTGCCGGCGCACCGTGAGACCTTGGACGGGACGCCATGGAAACGAAACGAGCACAGCGGAAGACCGGGACCGCGCTGGCCCTCGCCACGCTTCAACTTTCCGCCTGCCTGGGGGGCGCCCCCGTCGAGCCCAACCTCGGGGAGGCGGATCTACGCGTACTCTTCGTGGGCAACAGCCTCACCTCGGCGAACGGTCTCCCGCTGATGGTCCAGACCATCGCCGAGGC
This sequence comes from Longimicrobiales bacterium, assembly GCA_036396575.1. Taxonomy (GTDB): domain Bacteria; phylum Gemmatimonadota; class Gemmatimonadetes; order Longimicrobiales; family Gaopeijiaceae; genus DASWKP01. The sequence goes on from DASWKP010000264.1 coordinate 1,762, forward strand.
CGCGGGACATACGTTCGCCGCGCTCGAGATCACGGCCAACAACTCCAGCCTGGAAGACCACTGGTACTCCGGGGTGGCACAGTACATCCGGGATCTTGAGCCCGACGTGGTCGTCATGCAACAGGGCCCATCCTCGCTTCCCGAAAGCCAGGTCCATCTGCGGCAGTGGACCGCGACGTTGGACGCGGTGGTCAAAGAGGTGGGGGGCCGCTCCGCTCTTTTCATGGTCTGGCCCGAGGACGCGCGACGGTTCACCGCGTTCGACGACGTGAGGCAGTCGTACTCGGATGCCGCGGAAGCCGTCGACGGGATCTTCATCCCGGCGGGGGAGGCCTGGAGGGAGATGTGGGAACTGGATCCGGCGGCGCCGCTCTACGGCTTCGACGGCTTTCATCCGAGCTACCTCGGATCGGTCGTGGCCGCGTTGACCATCTACCGGATGCTCTTCGACGAAACGGTGACGGGCCTGCCCCCCGCTCTGTCGCCGACGACCGCGGGACTTCCGACCGTGGTCCTGGAACCGGACGAGGCGACGCGGGCGCAACAGGCGGTGGAGGCAGCCGTGGAGCAGTGGGGACGGCGCTGAGCCCCGGGCGAGACCGGACGCCCGCCTCAGACGGGTGGCGCCCAGGGCGCGGGTGACGACAGCGGAGCCTGGCACACGACGGTCCAGACGAAACCTCCCGAGGCCCGCCACCAGCCGTGGAGCGCGTCGCCCGACCGGATCCGCAGGCGGAGGCGTCTCCAGACGGTGGCCGTGCGCGGGAGATGCGCGGAGACTTCCGGGCCAGGGACCTCCACGACCACGGAGCGGGTGTCCTCCCGCAGGCCGCATCGCATCGCCTTGAGCGCCGACTCCTTGGCGCTCCACACCAGGTTCGTGGCCAGGGCCCTTCCTTCCTCCGTGATGGCCCCCTCCACGAAGTCCCGCTCGCCTGTCACGAGGTAGTCCGCCAGGAAGCGCCGGCTGCGGGATTCCACCCGCTCCACGTCGCAGCCCAGGCTCGCCGTGCCCTCGACCAATGCCGCGAAACCCATGGCGCCGCCCCCCGCGCCCGTGCGGCCGCCGTCGCTCCGGAGACCGTCGGCGAGCCCGGCCAGGGGTCCGGCCGCGTGGCTCAGGGAGAGGCGCGGCGCGGGAAGCTCCCGGGAGCCGACGAGCCCGACGACTTCGGGGAGGCTGACTTCGGGCGCTCCATCCGGCGCCGCCAGGATCTCCACCCCGGTCAGGGGCGCCCGCCGACCCCGGGATTCCAGCCACCCGAGCACCGCCCTCTTGGCGAGCCAGCGACCGAGGCGCCAGTCCCGCCGCCGCTTCTCGATGCCCAGGCCCGCCAGCACCGCCCGCTCGGCCGGCGACAGCCAGTCGTCGTCCTCGGGTACCACCTCACACGCACCGGCCTGGAG
>DASWKP010000265.1:0-1689 GCA_036396575.1 Longimicrobiales bacterium
CCATTTCTGGCGGTGTACATCACACGGCCGCCGAAGGGCTTTCGGCCCGTGGCACATTCACCGCCACATTTGGCGGTGAATACCACATCGCCGCTGAGGCGCCGCACGCGGTGTGATGTTTGCGCCATCCGTCCGATGGCAACCGCGTACCGTGTGATGTATGCGCCATCCGTCCGATGGCAACCGCGTGCCGTGTGATGTTCGCACCAACCGCGCCATCCGTCGAGTACGCCGCCCAGTCGTCCATCGGTCAGGGCCCGTCAACGCCGAGCAGGCTCCCCGTTGGCACCTCGGGAAGCCACTCGTGGAACACCTCGCCGAAGATGTGCCATATCGTGACGAATAGGGCCGCCACGATGGGCCCGGCGATGAAGCCCGCCGCACCGAACAGGGCGATTCCCCCCAGGGTGCTGAGCAGGATGAGGAGGTCCGACATCCGGGCGTCCCGACCCACCAGGCGCGGGCGCAGGAAGTTGTCGACGAGGCTCACCACGGACGCGCACCAGGTCAGCAGCCCCACCGCCGCCAGCGCATCGCCCTGGACGGACAGGTAGATGACCGCGGGAACCCATATGATGGCGGCGCCAACGGCAGGAATGATGGAGAGGACCACCATGAGCGTTCCCCACAGCGCGGGCGCCGGGACGCCAGTCGCCCAGAACGCGAGACCGGCCAGGCCGCCCTGCAGCATTCCGATGAGGAGAGAGCCCTTGAGCGTGGCCCGGGACACGGAGAGGAACCGCTCGAGGAGCCGGGACTCCTGCTCCGGAGAGAGGGGAACGTAGTACAGGATCCGCCTCAGGATGTCCCGCCCGTCCACCAGGAAGAAAAAGAGGGCGTACAGGAAGACGAAGAGCTGGAGTATGAAGCCCACCGTCTCTTTCGTGGCAGCGGCCAACCTCCCCATGAGCAGGGGCCCCGTGCGCGCCGCCAGTGCCTGGAGCTGCTCCTCCCATTGCCCGCGCTGGGGAAGGAGCTGCGACGCGAACGGGATCTTGTTCGCCAGAACCCGTAGCTGCTCCAGATGGGCCGCGTTCCCCTCGATCCACTCCGGCACCGCCTGACTTACCTGTGCGGCTTCGCTGGCCACCAGGGTGAGGAAGCCGGCGACGGGGATCCCGACCCCTCCCATCAACACCAGCACAGAAACAACGCCCGCCACCACCCTCCTCCCCCCGAGCCGCGCACGAATCCACCGGTACAGGGGGGATGCCAGTCCCCCGAAGACGGCCGCCAGCATCACCGCCATGAGGAAGCCCTGGATGACCAGGAGGAACAGGAAAGAGATGCCCGCCACCAGCAGGAGGAGGAAGCCCCGACGGAAGCGGAGCCCTCCCCCATCGAGGACCGCTTTCGCCTCGGGCGTCATGGACGGGGCGCCTCGCCTCTCAGTTGCTCCAGTCTGGCAACCAGATCGCTCGCGACCACCCCCAGACCCGCTTCGAGGAGGTCCACGAGGCCCTCATAGTCGCCCGCGGCCCAGCCGGGCGCGCGGTACTCGGTGGTCCCCCGCGCCAGCACGGCTCGGTCCGCCCCGGCGGCGATGTCCCACGTGGCCACGACAAGGGCCTCACCCTCGGTGCCTTCCTCCTCGGGAGACACCCCCTCGAAGCGCTCGATGCGGAGTCGGATGACGTAGTCCAACTCCGATCCGACCGGCCAGGGAGCAGCCTCGACGCGCCGGATGGA
>DASWKP010000266.1:0-11025 GCA_036396575.1 Longimicrobiales bacterium
TCCGGCGACAGAGTCCGGCGACAGGTCCGGCGACACGGTCCGGCGACAGGGTCCGGCGACAGAGTCCGGCGACACGGCTCGGCCAAGCTCGGCGACAGAGTCCGGCGACACGATCCGGCTAAGCTCGGCGACAGGGTCCGGCGACGCTCGGCTACAGGGCGGCGCGACGCCCTCGCGTTTCCGCGGAAACGTCGTGGGCTCGCCCCGGACCGGGTGGCGCGGCACCAACCGCCGCGTGGGGGGTTTCCAGCGCTGGAGGCCTGCCCCCTCTCCGGAACCCGTGACGAGAGCGAGATACCGATGGTCAAGACCCTTTCCGCCATGCCCCCCCTGGGCAAGGAAGCCCCTGGTTTTTCCCTGCCCGAGCCGGCCACGGGCAACGTCGTGAGCCTGCCGGACTTCGACGGCGCTCCGGGCCTCCTGGTGGTCTTTCTGTCCAACCACTGTCCGTTCGTGAAGCACATTCGCGACGGGCTGGCCGCTTTCGTCCGCGAGTACCAGGAGCAGGGGCTGGCCGTGGTGGGGATCAACTGCAACGACGTGAGCACGCACCCGGACGACGCGCCCGACAAGATGGTCGAGGAGGTGGAGCGGGTGGGCTACACCTTCCCCTACCTGTACGACGAGAGCCAGGAGGTGGCCAAAGCGTATGGAGCCGCCTGCACGCCCGATTTCTTCCTGTTCGACGCCGACCGTCACCTGGTCTACCGGGGCCAGTTCGACGCCAGCCGGCCGAGCGGAGGCGTTCCCGTGACCGGCGAGGATCTGCGGGTCGCCGCCGACGCCCTGCTGGCCGGAGGCAAGCCGTACCCGGAGGGGCAGGTGCCGTCCGTCGGGTGCAACATCAAGTGGAAGAAGGGCAACGAGCCGGCCTACTTCGCATACGGCCTGTAGGAGCGGGGCCTGTAGGAGCGAGGGACGGAATGCGGGTCGCGAAGGCGCCGCGCCGCCGCCGTTCCGCCGTGGCTCTCCTGGTCGCGGCCGCCGCCCTCGCCCTCCCCGGATGCTCCGGCTCGAGCACCCCGTCCCCCCCCGCTCCCGCCATGCCTGACGCTCCCGGTGTCGACCCCTGGCGGAACCCCGACCTGCCCCTGGACACCCGCGTGGAGGATCTCCTCGCGCGCATGACCCTGGCGGAGAAGGCGGCCCAGACCCTGTACACGGCGCCGGCCATCGAGCGGTTGGGGATCCCGGCGTACAACTGGTGGAACGAGGCCCTCCACGGAGTGGCCCGGGCGGGGCGCGCCACCGTCTTTCCCCAGGCCATCGGGTTGGCCGCCACCTGGGACACGGACCTCATGAGCCGGGTGGCCACGGCCATCTCCGACGAGGCCCGGGCCAAGTACCACGAGGCCCTGCGCGAGGGGCGCCATGGCATCTACGAGGGCCTGACGTTCTGGTCGCCCAACATCAACATCTTCCGGGATCCGCGGTGGGGACGGGGAATGGAGACGTACGGGGAGGACCCGTACCTCGCGGGACGACTGTCGGTGGCGTTCGTCCGGGGGATGCAGGGAGACGATCCCACCTACCTGAAGACCGTCGCCACGGCCAAGCACTACGCCGTGCACTCGGGGCCCGAGCCCGATCGCCACAGCTTCGACGCCGTCGTGTCCGACGAGGACCTGCGAGAGACGTATCTGCCGGCCTTCCGGGCCTCGGTGGTGGAGGGCGGCGCCGAATCCGTCATGTGCGCCTACAACCGCTTCCGAGGAGAGCCGGCGTGCGCCAGCCACGAGCTGCTCCAGGCCATCCTGAGGGATGAGTGGGGCTTCACCGGCTACGTGGTCTCGGACTGCTGGGCCATCACCGATTTCTACCAGTTCCACCGCGTGGTGGAGACGCGGGCGGAAGCCGCGGCGTGGGCCCTCCGCTCCGGGACGGACCTGAACTGCGGCGTGAGTTTCGGCTCCCTGGTGGAGGCGGTGGGGCAGGGCCTCGCCACCGAGTCGGACATCGACGTGGCCCTGCGGCGCCTGCTTCGGGCCCGCTTCCGGCTGGGGATGTTCGATCCCCCCGAGCGGGTGCCGTATGCCGCGATCCCCTACGGCGTCAACGACTCCGAGCCGCACCGGGCTCTGGCGCTCGAGTCCGCCCGCAAGTCCATCGTCCTGCTCCGCAACGAGGACGGGGCGCTGCCCCTGTCCAGGGATGTGCGCACCATCGCCGTCCTCGGCCCGAACGCGGACGACGTGGAGGTGCTGCTGGGCAACTACAACGGCATCCCATCGGAGCCGGTGACGCCCCTGGAGGGGATCCGCCGGGCGGTGGGACCGGGCACCCGGGTGCTCTACGCCCGCGGCGTGGACCTGGCGGACGGCATGCCGGCCCTGAGGGTGGTGCCGGCGGACGCGCTGGGGGCGGGCGCCGCGGAGTACTTCGCCAACCGTGAGCTCGCCGGAGCCGCGGCGGCGACCCGCGCCGACCGGGCCCTGGACTTCAACTGGTGGGACGGGGCTCCCGTGCCCGGGCTCGTAGCTGGCGACTTCGGCGTGCGCTGGACCGGGACGCTGACGCCGCCCAGCACCGGACGCTACGCTCTGGGAGGCTGGGGCCTCGGTCGCTTCCGCCTCTTCGTGGAAGACTCCCTGGTGGTGGAATTCGACCGGTCCCACGATGCGGGCTCGAGCTGGACCACCATGGAGTTCACCGCCGGAGCGCCGGTGAACGTGCGCGCGGAGTATGCGCCCACCGGTCCAAACGCCATGGTGCGACTGGTGTGGGCTCCGCCGGAGCCGGACCTGCGCCAGGAAGCGCTCGCCGCCGCGGAGGCCGCCGACGCGGTGGTCATGGTCATGGGGCTCTCTCCGCGACTCGAAGGCGAGGAGATGCGGGTGCGGGTCCCGGGCTTCGGCGGCGGCGACCGCACCGATCTGGATCTGCCACGGGGCCAGCGGGAGCTGGTGGAGGCCGTGGCGGCCATGGGCAAGCCGGTCGTGCTGGTGCTGATGAACGGCAGCGCGCTGGCCCTGGGGTGGGCGGTCGAGACCGTACCCGCAATCCTCGACGCTTGGTACCCGGGGCAGGCCGCCGGAACTGCCCTGGCCGACGTGCTCTTCGGCGACCACAACCCGGGCGGGCGCCTTCCCGTGACGTTCTACGCCTCGGTGGACCAGCTCCCGCCCTTCGACGACTACGACATGTCGGGACGGACGTACCGCTTCTTCGACGAGGATCCGGTCTTCCCCTTCGGGTATGGGCTGAGCTACACGACGTTCGCCTATGACCGCCTCGAGCTGCCTTCGGATGTCCCGGCGGGTGAGGACGTTCCGGTCTCCGTCCGCGTCCGTAACACCGGCGCGGTGGCCGGCGAGGAGGTGGTGCAGCTCTACGTCACCGACGAGGAGGCCAGCCGCCCCCGGCCCATCCGCTCGCTGGCGGGCTTTCGGCGGGTCTTCCTGCGCTCCGGCGACAGCGCCACCGTCGAGTTCACCGTCACGCCCGCCCAGCTCTCCCTCATCGACGCGCGCGGCGACGAGGTCCTGGAGCCGGGCTGGTTCCGGGTGAGCGTGGGCGGCGAACAGCCGGGCTTCTCGGGCACCGCCGACGCCGCGACCACGGAGACCGTCACCGGGCGCTTCGAGGTCGTGGCTACCAGCCCCGATCGTTCACGTACTCCGTCCGGGTAGTCTTCGGCAGGGCGAACATGAAGAGGCCCTGGATCCAGTAGATCACCTTGGTCTTGGTGGGGATGTCGCCCGTCTCCAGCTCGCTCTTGAGGAGCCCAAGGATCTCGTTCCAGCCGGCCGCGTGCTTGCCCGCCTCCTTCTCCTTGGTCCAGCCCGCATGAGTGATGGTGACCCTGCATCCCCCCGGGACCTCCTCCAGGTCCCAGGTGACCTCGGTCACCGGGTCCGGCGACATCGTGAAGATATAGGTGTGGCGGAGCCTCCTGGGCGGATCCACCTCCAGCACCTCGCCCGCCACGAACACGCGCTTCCGGTCCGGGCTGGAGTAGCGGATGCGGCCGCCCGGCTCCAGGTCCAGGTCCACGACGGTGTTGTAGACGGGCCGCTGCACGCTGCCCGTCCTGGTGATCTCGTCCCACACCTTCTGGACGGGAACGTCGATCACGATGGAACAGATCCGGGGAGGGACGGTCTCGGGGCTCATGTGCGCTCGGGGATGAAGGGTGGCGTCGCGGGGTGTGCTCGGTGCCAGGGGCTCAAGCGGAATGCTCGCGCTCCTCCAGCTCCTGCTTGAGACCCACCAGGGCCTCGGTCCAGGGCTGCATGTAGCGGTGCACCCAGCGGTCGTAGACCCGCTGGATCGGGACGGGATTCAGGTGGTTGTGGCGCAGGCGGCCCTCCCGGCGCGGGACCACGAGGTCGGCCTCCTCCAGGACTTTCAAGTGCTGCATGACGGCGAAGCGGGACAGGTCGGAGAACCTCTCGGCTAACGCGCTCGTGGTCAGGGGTCCCTCCCTCAGCAGGTCCAGGATCCTCCGGCGCACGGGGTTGGACAGCGCCTTCCACACGGGCTCGAGGTCGTCCGTGTCCCCGTCGCTCCCGCTCACGCTTCCTCCTCCGCTACGCCACGCTCTTGCATATGTGATATTATCATCACATATTGGCGCCGTCAACGGTCAATGACCCCGGAACTGGAGGAGCGCGGAATGGGAAGAGCAATCGCGGCAGTCGTGGTGGCGGAAGTGGTGTGGTCGGCTCTGTGGCTGGGAGGTTCCTTCGCCGCCCAGTCGGCCCTTCCGGACCTGGTCGTCGCCGGGCAGCCCCTGACGCACACCGGCCTGCTGCTCGGCTACGTCGCGTACAGCGCCGTGCTCTCCATCGGAGCCGGATACGTGGCGGCCTGGGTGAAGGGGGTCCGGCCCATGCGCACGGTGTGGGTCTTCGCTTTCATCCAACTCGCCGTCGGCATCGGTGTCGAAGTCTCCGCCTGGACTCTGACGCCGGTCTGGTACCACCTGATGTTCCTGGCGCTGCTGGTGCCGGCCACGGTGTTCGGCGGAAGGCTGAGGGCCGCCGCGGCGGCGCCCCTGGCGGACGGGGAGACCTGCTGAAGGCCAGGCGCGGCGGGTGGACCGCCGCGCCCTCCTCGGCCGCCGTCTCCTCGGATCCCGGCTATTCGGCCCGGAGCGCCTCCACGGGATCGATCCTGGATGCCCGCCGGGCGGGCAGCCAGCTCGCCAGCGCCGCCACCGTGGCCAGGGTGAGGGCGGCCAGGCCGTAGGCCGCGGGATCCGTGGGCTCGACGCCCACTAGCAGTCCCTCCAGGACCCGGGTGGTGGCAAGGGCCAGGAGCACGCCCGCCACGAGGCCCATGGCCACCAGGGCCAGGGCACCGCCCACCACCATGCGCTGCACCTCGGCGGGGCGGGCTCCGATGGCCAGTCGGGTGCCGATCTCCCGGGTGCGGCGGCTCACCACGAAGGAGAGGACGCCGTACAGGCCCACGGCGGCCAGCAGCATGGCCACGCCCGCTGCGATGCTCAGGAGGAGGGAGATGAACGCCAGTTCCGAGGAGGCGTCATCCACGATGTCGTCCATGGTGGTCATCCCCGACAGGGGCACCTCGGGATCCAGCTCACCCACCAACCTCCGGATCTCGGGGAAGACGGCCCTGGGGTCCTCCAGGCCGGTCCGGGCCACCAGCGTCATCTGGCCCGGCCACCAGTACCAGTTGCCTTCCACGCCCGGGTGCTGGCGGATGGGGTAGTAGACCGCCATGGCGGGCTGGCTCAGGGGCGCCTCGCCTTCCCGGGAGCGCCGGGCCACGTCGTCCACCACGCCGACCACCGTGTGGAAGGGTCCCACGCTCCGCCCGCTGGGGGCCAGCCCCTTGCCCAGGGGGTCCTCCCCGGGCCAGAACTGTTCGGCGAAGGCCTTGCTGACGATGACCGCCGTTCCGTCCGTGTTGTCGCTGTCCGTGAAAGTGCGCCCCGCCAGGAGGGGGATCCCCATGGTCTCGAAGTACCCGGGGGTCGTGGGCTCCTGCCCGGCGCAGGTGGTGAGGCCCGCCGCCTTGACGCGGTCGTAGACCGTCTCGTCTTCGAAGGCCTGGACGGTGCAGCCGAAGCCGCCCGCCACGGGAAGCTCCACGGTCATGCCGGCGGAGGCGACGCTGGGCAGCGCCCGCACGCGCTCCAGAAGGTCCCGGTAGAAGCCCCACACGCCCAGGTCGTCGGGGTAGCGCTGGGAGGACAGGTACAGGTCCACGGCCACCACGCCTTCGGGGTCCACGCCGGGATCCGCCTGGCGGAGCTTGGCCAGTGTCTCGAGGAGGAGCCCGGCCCCCACCACCAGCGTCAGCGCCAGGGCCACCTGCGTGACCACCATGGCGCTACGAACGGTCTGCTGCCGTCGGCCCGCGGAGGAGCCCCGCCCCCCTTCCGACGATCCCGAGGCGGCACCAGGGCCGGCGTGGAGCAGGACGGGGTAGGCCGCGACGGCCAACCCCACGAGCAACGACAGCCCCAGGGTGAAGCCCACGCTGCCCAGGTCCATGCTCACGCCCCGGACGCGGGGAAGGTCCGGCGCCAGGGAGGTGAGCACGGGGATGGTCCAGAAACCCACCACCAGGGCCAGCGAGGCCCCCAGGAACGCCAGGGCCAGCCCTTCGGCCAGGACCAGGCGGGCGAGGGCGGGCCGCCCGGCGCCCAGGGAGGCCCGCACGGCCAGTTCGCGCTTGCGGGCCTCCATGCGCACGACGAAGAGGTTGGCCACGTTGGCGCAGGCGATGAGGAGCACCAGACCGACGCCCCCGAAGAGGATCCACAGGTTGCGGGCCAGGTTGCCCAGGACGTCCTCCTTGAGGGGCTTCACCTGGGTGCGGAAGCCGTACTGGTCGAAGAAGGCCTGGCTGTAGGCCTGGGGGAAGCGGTCCGGGAGCCGGTCCGTGAGCGCCACCATCTCGGCCTCCGCGGACCCCGGTGTCGCCTCCGGGGCCAGGAGGCCGATGCCCGAGAAGACGTGGTTGTTGTAGAAGTCACCCTCCCGGTCGATGCGCAGGGGCACCCACACGTCCGGGGCGGAGGACGAGGACCAACCCGGCAGCTCCAGGCCCTCCTCCAGGACGCCGATGACCTCGACGGCCTGGCCCTGGTACGTGAGGACCGTGCCCGGGGCGCCGGGGTCGGCGGCCAGGGCGCGCTCCCAGAAGCCGTGGGACACCAGGGCCACGAGGTTGGCGGCTGGCTGGGCGTCGTTCTCGCTGATGACGCGCCCGAGGCTGGCGCGGGCCCCCAGAAGAGGCATCATGCTGGCGGTGACCATCACGCTCCGCACGCGCTCGGCTCCCGTGGGCGTGACGACGGTGCCCCCCGTGCCGCGATACAGCCCCACCTCCTCCAGAGTCGTCGCGTTGTCCGTGAAGTGAACCCACTGGGCCGTGGACAGATTCCACACGGCATCGGGGCCCACCCCCGGGACCTGGTTCTGCAGACGCACCAGGCGGTCGGCGTCAGGATAGGGGAGCGGGTCCAGGACGACCCGGTCCACGAGGGTGTAGATGGCGGCGCTGCCGCCGATGCCCAGGGCCAGCGTGATCACGGCCACCGCCGTGAAGCCCGGTGAGCGCCGCATGCCCCGGAGGGCGAGGCTCAGGTCCCGGATCCAACCCGTCATCGAGTCCGCCACAGTCCACCTCCCGTCCCGGTCCGTTTGTCGATTAGCGATTTCGCTCATGGCCCCCGCGTCGGCGAAGGCCCCCCATGCCACCCTGACCACGGCCCATCGCGCGCCGCGCTCCACCTCGCTGTCCAGCTCCCCCACCCACTCCCGGACGAATCGCGCCCGCTCTGGCGCCGGTGCCATGAAGGAGGCCACGCGCACCACGGCCCGGGCGATCCGGTGGGGGAAGGGGAGGGACATCGCCTGCCGCGGCGTCAGCTGCCCGCGGGATCCGGCGCCCCGAAGAGCGCCTGCTGCGCCAGGACCCTCTCCCGGGCCTCGGCGAGCGCCGCCCGGCCCTCCGGGGTCGCGCCGTAGTACCTGCGAGGAGGGCGCCCCTCGTCATGGGCCTCGTCCGCCTCCTCCCAGCGCGATTCCACCTGCTTCGTCGCCTCCAGGCGCCTGAGCAGCGGATAGACCGTCCCGCTGGGCAGGTGCGTCGCCCGCATGATGTCGAAGCCGTACCCGTGCCCCTGCACGATGGCCTGGAGCACCAGGGTCCCGTTGTAACTGAGGGGTGCGGCGGATGTGGATCGTCTGGGCGTCATGCGTCGTCCCTCCCGCTGATGCTACATTCGGGTGTACATAGCATTATATCTACATAGCCTCGGGAGCGCACGCAAGTGGGAACGGGAGACACTCCCCGGTATAGCCCGCACCGCCGGTTTGACCGCCCCGTTCGCCGCCGGCTAACATTCAATTCCGGCATCCCTCCCCCTCGCCAACGTCTTCCGGATGCGCTTGAACGACTACGTCTCCGAACGTCTCGTGCTCCTCCGGATCGAGGCGCGTGACATGGAGGGTGCCCTCGGCGAGGTGGCCCGCAAGGCGGCCGAGGCCGGATTTGGGGACGCTTCGCTCATCGAGGAACGCCTCGTCGCTCGCGAGCGCCTCCATTCCACGGAAATCGGGAGCGGCTTCGCCATCCCCCACGCCACTGTGCCCGGCCTGGACCAGCCGGTGGTGGGCGTGGCTCTGAGCGGGGGCGTCCCGGTCACCTCCAGCGGCGAGGGCGACGGGATAAGCATCCTGATCGTCATCCTCTCTCCGCCGGGCTGGGAGCGGGACCACCTGAAGATCCTCGCGCGGATCTGCCGCCTGGCGCGGCACGAGGGCTTCCTCGAAGCGGTGGAGGCAGCCGTGACGCCCGCGGAGGTCGTGGAGATCCTCCGGGACGTGGACGGCCTCCACGCGTGACGGTGGGCCCTCTGGCGCTGGTCCGCGGGGCGCGGGACACTAGGAGCGACAGCGAGGACACCACGAGCGACGACAGCGCAGCACACTAACGGACGGAGCGATGACCAGTGACGCACCCCGGACGGGCCCGGCGCGGGCGACCGACGCCGCGGCGGAGAAGGACCGCCTCCGCCTCACCGTCCACCAGACCGCCCCGACGCTGGGCGCTGTCGAGGACAACCGGCGCAGTGTGGAGGAGGCCGTGGCGGCGTCGCCGTGCGACCTGGCCCTCTTCCCCGAGCTGGCGCTCACCGGGTATGCGCTGGGCCACCGTGCTCGCGAGCTGGGCGTTTCCCTGAGCGGACCTCCCCCTCTCACCCTGCCCCCCTCGGGGCCTGTCGCGGTGGTGGGGCTGGTGGAGCGCGGTGAGGACCACCTCACCTACAACGCCGCCGTGGCGGCGCGGGGCTCGGCGGTTCTGGCGACGCAGCGGAAGGTGTACCTGCCCACCTACGGCACCTTCGACGAGGGGCGGATCTTCGCGCCGGGCCGCCGCTCGGTTCGGCCGTTCGAGGCCGCTCCGGGGTGGAAGGCTGGAGTCCTGGTGTGCGAAGACCTCTGGCACCCGGCGCTGGCCTACCTCCTGGCTGTGCAGGGAGCCGACGTCCTCCTCGTGCTGGCCGCGGCTCCGGGCCGCGGGGTGGGCGTTGGCGAAGGACGGACCTTCGCTTCCAGCGAACGCTGGGAACTCATCGCCCGCGCCACGGCGCTCCTCCACGGGATGTACGTCGTCCTCTGCAACCGGGTGGGCGTGGAGGACGGCGTGACGTTCGCGGGGGGCTCCCTGGTGGTGGACCCGGGAGGCGACGTGGTGGCCCGGGCCCCCGAGGGTCGGGAGGCCCGCCTGGAGGTCACGCTGGAGCGGGACCGTGTGGCCCGCGCCCGCCAGCCATTCGCCCACCTCCGGGACGACGACCCCGCGGTGACCCTGCACACGCTCGAGCGCATCATGAGGGAGCGTTGAGCGCCCAGGACCTTCCGGCGCCCGCGGTCCGCATCGCGGAGGTGGTAGCGACCGAGTTGCGGCGCACCGGGCGGGCGGGACTGGTGCTGGCCTCGGCTCCGGGACCCGGCTCGGATCTGCTGGCCCGCTGGCTGGCCCCCGTGGCCCGCCTCCGCATCCCTGACAAGGGCGCGGTGGCCGATGTGGCCGGTGCCCTGACCGCCGCGGGGGCTCCGGGCGCGACGGTGGAGGCGCTGGCCTGGCGGTCCGTGGCCGAGGCCATGTCGGAGGCCGAAGAGCTCCTCGTCCTGGGAAGCACGAACAAGACCCAGATCCTCCTGGATCCGGGGCCCCTCCCCGCGCGGGTCCTTCCCCTCGGGGACGTGTGGGCGTCCTGGATCCGGACCCATGCGGGCCGGGCGGCCCTTCCCGCGGTGCTCACGCATGTGGCCCCGGACCAGGTGGAGGCGGCGGAGCGCGCCCTGCGAGACTACCTTGAGGGCGGGGTGGATCCCGCCCGCGCCTTCGGCGCCCTGGGAGCGCTCGGGCCCCCCGTGCGCAGGGCCCTCGACGCGTCGGAGCACCGACGCAGGGGGCTTCTCGTCCCCAAGTTGGAAGAGTGGACCGTGGGCATCGACCCGGCTCGATGACCCACCCCGCTGGAGAGCCCATGTCCGGTCCGTTACGCATGGACCTCGACGTCCCCGACCGCCTGCGGCTGCCGTTCACCTTCGAGCCGGCGCGCTTGCTCCGGGACCTGGCGTCCCTGGAGGCGTCGAGCTGGATCGACCACTTCGTGACGAGCAACTATGAGGGGCGTTGGACGGTGATCCCGCTCCGGGCGCCGCTGGGCACGGAGGACGCGCACCCCATCCTGCAGATCTCCTCGCACCCGTCCGAAGGCGACTTCGTGGACACGACGGTGCTCGATGGGTGCACCTACTTCGCCCACGTCCTCGCCGCCCTCGGCTTTCCCCTCGGGGCGGCCCGGCTCATGCGCCTGGACCCCGGCTCCGTCATCAGGACGCACGTGGACGCGGACCTCTCCTTCGACCAGGGCTGGGTCCGCCTGCACGTACCGGTCACGACCAATCCGGACGTGGAGTTCCTCGTCAACGGCGAGCCCGTCACCATGAGGGAGGGCGAGTGCTGGTACCTTCGCCTGTCGGACCCGCACTCGGTACGAAACGGCGGGACGCTCCCGCGAGTGCATATCGT
>DASWKP010000267.1:0-9402 GCA_036396575.1 Longimicrobiales bacterium
CGAGGCTTCGCCGTCCCGCGCGGCCCGGACCGCCGCCCGCGTGGCCTCCACGACGAGAGGGATGGCCTCTTCGATGGGATGGGACACCAGAGCCCCCGAGGCCCGCACATGCCCACCGCCGCCGAACTGGCGGGCGAGGGCGTTCATGTCCACGGCTTCGTTGGCGCGGAACGAAACCTTGGTGTCACCCTTGCTGGTCTGGCGGAAGAGGAGCCCCACCGCCGCGCCCTCGACCGAGCGCGGATAGTCCACCAGACCCTCCAGATCGTCCGGCGTGGCCTGAATGGCGTCGGCGGCGTCCTTGGGAACGGACATCCATGCCACGCCGACGTCCTCATCCGCGTCCAGCGTCCCGAGGCACACCTGGAGGAGTCGAAGGCGCCGCAGGGGAGAGGCCCCGTACACCTGGCGGTGGAGAGCCTCGGGGTCCACGCCCCGCTCGATGAGGTCCGCCGCCACCCGGTGGCTCCCGGCGGTGGAATTGCTGAACCGGAAGCAGCCCGTGTCGGTGAGGATGGCTACGTAGATGCCGTCCAGGACCGCCTGGGGCCAGGGGCCGTTGGCCGCGAGGACCACATCGTAGACCATCTCTCCCGTGGCGCAGGCCCCGGGATCCCGGAAGGACACGCCTCCGATGGCGTTTGGGCCGGGCGGGTGGTGGTCCAGCACCGCGGTCTTGAGCTCCTCGATGAGCGGTTTGACCCTCCCGATACGGGGGATCTCCCCGGTGTCCAGCACGACCGCGAGGTCCGCCTGGTCACAGAGATCCTGGGCCCGGGATGACGAGGCATCCACCACCCAGTTCGAGTCGGGCAGGAGAAACCCGAATAGATCAGGAAACGGAGTGGGATTGATGATCCAGGCATCCGTCCCGCACGCTCGCAGCCAGGCCGCCAGGGCCACTTGCGAGCCGACTCCGTCACCATCGGCATTGACGTGGGTCGTGAGCACGGCCCTCCGGGAGGCCATGAGTGCGTTCAGGACGCCTCGGACCTCACCCCGTCGGTGGGAGGGCGTCCGGTACCGCACGGTGACCGACTCCAAGGGGTCTCCTTCCGCGAGCGTTCACAGGGATCAGCACGGACGTTAGCGACGACGGGGCCCCCGCGCCACGGGCCCCGACAGCCCCGTGGGACGGGTCGGGCGCGCGGTCACCTGGATCGGCCTGGCGCCCCCGGGAGCAGCTTTCGGACCTTGGCCCACGTGGAGGCGAGATGCACCGCCCGGTTGGCCTCGTTGCCCCGGGTGCGGCCCCGGGCGAGGGCCTCGAGGAGGGCGCCCGGCTCGTTGGCGTGCCCGGGAACCTCCACCCACGCCCCCCCGACCTCACCCACGGTGTGGGCGTCGGAGCCGGCCCCCCGGAGCCTGCCGTGGCGGTGGGCCAGGTCCACGGCGGGGTCGTTTCGCGCGGCGGGGTGCAGACGGGCGTTGAACGTCTCCACGACGTCCACCAGGGGGGCCATCTCCTCGGCGAAGCGCCCGGATCCGCCCTTCCCGGAGGCGTAGGGGTGCGGCAGGTAGAGGACGCCTCCCTGGCGCCGCACCTCCTCGCACACCCCCCGCGCCGGCGTTCGGGCCGGGATCTCCTCGGTCAGGTAGAGGCCGATCAGGTCGAAGCCTTCGGCCGTGCGTACCTCCTCCCCGGGGATCACCCGGTCGGGGTGGCGTTCGGCCATGTCCAGAGCCACCCCCAGGCGGTCGTGGTCCGTGATGGCGATCCGGTCGACGCCACGGGCCAGGGCACGCGCCAGCACCTCCTCCGGATCCGACAGGCAGTCCCACGAGCCCCACGTGTGCAGGTGAAGGTCGATGCGGAGCAGATCGGAAGCAGGGCCGGCGCCCGGAGCGGGGGCGACCTCGGGGGTCTCGGCGACCTCGGGGGTCTCGGCGGCCTCGGGAGTCTCGGCGGATCGAGTGGCGTCGGCGCGGAGATGCAACAGCAGCTCGAGGGCGCGGACCCTGAGGTCGTCCAGGGAACCGTCGTTGTCGAGGACGTAATGGGCCCGTCCACGCTTGACCGTGGGGTCCATCTGGGCGTCCATGACCCTGCGGGCTTCGACCGGATCCAGCCCCCGTTCTCCGGTCAGCCGATGGAGGCGCACGTCCGCCGGGGCCTCCACCAGGACCACTACGTCGAACTCGCTCTCCAGACCCACCTCGAAGAGGAGGGGGATCTCGCTCACCACGAGGTCCGCCCCATCCCTTCGGCGCGCTTCCATCCAGGCGGCGCGAAGCTCTCCGATGCGCGGATGGACGATGGCCTCGAGGCGCTTCCGGGCCGCGACATTGGCGAACACGACCTCGCGCAGGCGCGCCCGGTCCACCCCACCACGGGGGTCCATCACGTCCCCGCCGAACGCTTCCCGCACCTCCTCCGTCGCCGGGGAGCCAGGAGCCAGGACCTCCCTGGCCAGTTCATCGGCGCTCACCACGGCAACGCCCTCTCCTCTCCACAGGGCCGCGACGCTGGACTTGCCCGAAGCCACGTTGCCCGTGACGGCCACGCTCAGCACTCCCGGGCCTCCTCCGTGGGGTCACCGGCGGCGCGGCCGCCCCGGCGGCGCGCTCGTACCCACAGCACGACGCCGATCGTGGCGAAGACCACGGTCCAGCCGACGCCGACATACGCGGTCGCCACCCGCCAGCTCTGTCGGGCCACGAGGCCGACGGCCATGTACATCAGGGCCCACGCCGTGACGCCCAGGAGGTCGTAGGGGAGGTAGGTGCGATAAGCGAGCGGGCTCATGCCCACCGCCATCGGCATGACCGTGCGCACGAAGGAGACCAGGCGGGCCACCGTGACCGCGTAGAAAGTGCTGCGACCGAGGAAAGGTCCGGTGGCTTCTCGGTAGCGGCCCAGCACGCGGGCAACCCAGCCGCTCCCCCGTCCCAGGCGCCCGCCTCCCGCCCGGCCGACCCAGAAGCCCACGGAATCACCCAGGGCGCCCCCGGCCACGGCGGCCAGGAAGACCCCGGGCATGGAGAGGTAGCCCTGGAGCGCCAGGACGGTGGCCACGGAGGTCGCGACACCGGTGGGGACCACCAGGCCCGTGACGAAAGAGGTCTCGGCCACGGCCATGACGAAGAGCACCCATTCGCCGTGCTCGGCCAACAGCTCCAGCAAGGGGTACAGAGCGGCTAGGGACTCCTGCCCTGGCGGGCCTTCACGCCGCCGCGTCGGATGTCGTCCTCCGTGCCGATCTCCCGGTCCGGGCCGAAGGAGACGACGAAGAACGAATCGGCCTGTTCCTCCATGAAGTACACGGAGCCCCAGGAGTCCTCCATGGCTTCACCGCCGTGGTACATCCCCTCCAGCCAGCCGGTCCACTGCCGCCGGCTCGGAAGCCGGTCGAAATTGGCCGATTCGTAGTTCTTGAGGTCGCGGACGACGCGGTCGAGCTCGCCCTTGGTCTGCCAGACGAACACCGGCTGGAGTACGGGCTCCGCCTTGTCCAGGATGAACAGCCGGGAATCCTCGAAGTAGAATGCGGCCACAAGCCCGAGGATGATCAGGAGGATCAGTCTGGTCACGTGCTGGCCTCTGATGTGCGCGAGTCAATTTCGCGGCCGCCAGACCGCCGCTCGCCGGCCGGAGCGTTCGATGTCGCCCACCGGTGCAACGGCCTGGGGTCGCCGTACGCCGACTACATGCCGAAGCGCGGATCGACGACCGGAGGCACGGGAGGAACGGCGGGGCCGCTCGCGTCCCGCCTCCATGCTCCTTCGTTTAGCGGGGGAACAGGTGTGGTAAGGTACACTCGCCTTCCGTCGCCAGACAATGTTGGCGAGACTGGATCCAATCCGGACGAGGGGGCCTCGATCCGGCCCGGATCCCAGGCCCCTCCCCGGGGTCTACTCTGACTCCAGGGCGCTCGTTTCCGGAGCTCGTTCCGGTCGCCCCCGTTCCCCGACCGACCCGAGGCCCATGCCCAACCGCCTCGCCGAGGAGTCCAGCCCGTACCTCCTCCAGCACGCCCACAACCCCGTGGACTGGTATCCGTGGGGCCCGGAGGCGCTGGAGCGATCGAGGACGGAGGGGCGCCCGATCCTGTTGTCCATCGGGTACTCCGCCTGCCATTGGTGCCACGTCATGGAGCGGGAGTCCTTCGAGGACATCGCGACCGCCGAGCTCATGAACTCGGCGTTCGTGAACGTCAAGGTGGACCGCGAGGAGCGGCCCGACCTGGACTCCATCTACATGAAGGCCGTACAGGCCCTCACGGGGCGGGGAGGCTGGCCGCTGACGGTATTCCTGACGCCTGAAGGGGAGCCGTTCTACGGGGGCACCTACTACCCCCCGGAGCCCCGCCACGGCATGCCCTCCTTTCGCCAGGTCCTGGGAGCCGTGGAGACGGCGTTCCGGGAGCGGAACGCGGAGGTCCGGCGAACGGCCACCGAGCTCGTGGGCCTCATCTCGCGGAGCACCGAGCCGGCCCCGGCCGGAGAGGGCGGCCCCGCGGACGTGCTGGAGCGGGCGTACCGGAGCCTGGCCGAGCAGTACGATTCGCACCACGGTGGCTTCGGCGAGGCGCCCAAGTTCCCCCAGCCGGTGGTGCTGGAGGTGCTCCTGCGCCTGGGAGCCGAAGCCGGCGCGCCGCCCCGGGCCCGCGCGGCCCTCGGCATGGCCACGCACACGTTGCGCCAGATGGCCCAGGGCGGCCTTCGGGATCACCTGGCCGGGGGCTTCCACCGTTACTCCGTGGACGCCCGCTGGCTGGTCCCCCACTTCGAGAAGATGCTCTACGACAACGCCCTCATGGCCCGCGCCTACGTGAACGCCTACCAGATCACGGGCGATGCCGATCTGCGTGACGTGGCCGAGGAGACCCTCGACTACGTGTTGACGGACTTGCGTTCTCCCGAGGGAGGTTTCTACTCGGCCCGGGACGCCGACTCCGAGGGAGAGGAGGGCCGCTACTACGTCTGGACGCGGGAAGAGGTGGCGGCCGTCCTCCCAGAGGATGCGGGCCGCCTCTTCATGCGCTGTTACGACGTGAGCGACTCGGGCAACTTCGAGGGACTGAACATCCTCCACCTTCCCCACGACCTGGACGCCGTCGCTCGCTCCGAGGGGATGGACCCGCAAGCGCTGCACGCGACGCTGGCCGCCGCGCGCACCGCTCTGCTGGAGGTCCGCGGCCGCCGGGAGCCTCCCCTCCGGGACGAGAAGATCCTGACGGGCTGGAACGGGATGGCGCTCCGGGCCCTGGCCGAGGCGGGACCAGCGCTACGGCGGGCAGACTACCTGGCGGCGGCGCGGTCAGGCCTGGACTTCATGTTGGGAGCGCTCCGGGTCGACGGGCGCCTGCGGCACACGTATAGACACGGCCTGGCCCGCATCAACGGCTTCCTGGAGGATCACGGAGCGCTGGGCAACGCCCTCCTAAGCTTCTACGAGGCGACCCTCGAACCCCGCTGGCTGGACGAGGTGCGTTGGACGTGCGAGGCCATCCTCGAGCTCTTCTGGGATGCCGGCGAGGGGGTCTTCTACGACGCTGCGATCGGAGGGGAATCCCTGGTCGTCCGCCCGAGGGACGTCATGGACAATGCGACCCCGTCGGGGACGGCCCTGGCGGCGGAGCTCCTCGTCCGGGCCGGGCACCTGTTCGGGGACGGGCGATACACGGAGGTCGCGGAGGCGGTGCTGGCGCGGGAGCGCGGAGTGCTGGAGCGGTATCCATCGGGCTTCGGGCGCCTCCTGTCGGTTCTGCACCGGTCGTTGGCGCCACCCGTGGAGGTGGCCATCGTGGGCACGCGGGAGGCCCCCGACACGCAAGAGCTCCTGGCGGCGGCGCTGGAGTCATTCCATGCGTCCCGGACGGTCGCCGGGCGGGCGCCGGGCGAGGAGCTGGCCCACGACCTGCCGGTGCTGCGGGACCGGAAGGCCGTCGAGGGGCGAGCCACGGCCTGGGTGTGCCGGGAGTACGTGTGCCGGGCGCCGACGTCGAATCCGGAGGATGTCCGCGCCGGCTTGGCGGCCAGGTGAGATCCCGGCCGGGGGGTGACCCTATCGCCTCGGCGGCCCGTCTTGGCCGCCTCCGAGGCGCCGGGCTATCTTGTGACCCGTTGCGTGGATCCTCCGGGGACGAGCCCCGGGGGCCCGTTCCTGTCGTCCGGCGACCCTCCCAACCCCCGTCTTGATGGCTACGAAGGAGCAGAGTGTCTCGCCCCCGGCCGGGCGCCTGGATGCAACGGCCCTCCTGGAGTGGTACCGCATCATGGTTACCTCCCGCCGGATCGACGATCGGGAGATCAGCCTGAAACGGCAGAACAAGATCTTCTTCCAGATCTCCGGAGCCGGGCACGAAGCCATCGGGGTGGCGCTGGCGGCCCACACGGATCCTACGAAGGACTGGTACTACCTCTACTACCGTGACCGGGCGTTGGCACTGGCAGTTGGACAGACGCCGCTGGAACACCTCCTGCAGGCGGTGGCCGCGGCGGACGATCCGTCGAGCGGCGGCCGCCAGATGCCCGCCCACTTCGGGGATGTCCGCTACAACATCGTCTCGACATCGTCGCCCACCGGGACCCAGTTCCTGCAGGCGGTGGGCGCGGCGGAGGCGGGCTTGCGGGCGGCGCGCGCGCCGGAGCTGCGGGACAGCCTGTCGTCCTTCTGGGCGGACGAGATCGTCGTGTGCACGACCGGCGACGGCACGACCTCCCAGGGGGAGTTCTGGGAGGCGATGAACACGGCGTCCAACCTCCGCCTGCCGGTGCTTTTCGTGGTGGAGGACAACGGCTACGCCATCAGCGTGCCCGTGGAGGTGCAGACCGCGGGAGGTAGCGTGTCGCGCCTGGTGTCCGGGTTCCCGCACCTTCTCATTCGCGAGTGCGACGGCACGGACGTCATGGACGTCTACGACGCGGCGAGCGAGCTGGTCGCCCACTGCCGAACGCGACAGGGCCCTGCCTTGCTGCACGCGCACTGTGTGCGGCCGTACTCCCACTCCATGTCGGACGACGAACGCATGTACCGGCCGGAGCCGGAGCGGGAGGAGCAGGACGCGCGCGACCCCATCGGGCGCACTCGCGCGACCATCCTACGTCTCGGGTTGGCCACGGAGGAGGAGCTCGACGCCATGGAGGAGAAGGCCGCCCGTGACGTCGCCGCGGCCGCCGATGAGGCCCTGGACCACCCCCAGCCCGAGCCGTCCACCGTGCGCCGTCACCTGTACTCGGCCGACGCGGACCCGACGAGCCCCGAGTTCGACTCGGAGCCCGACTACGGGGAGGACGACAAGCTCTACACCATGGTGGACCTGCTGAACAGGTGCCTCCGCGATGAGCTGGAGCGGGATCGGCGCATGGTCGTGTTCGGGCAGGACGTGGCGGACGCGTCGAGGGAGGACGCCCTGGAGCAGGTCAAGGGCAAGGGCGGCGTCTTCAAGGTGACGTACGGGCTCCAACGGCAGTTCGGGGGGGAGCGAGTCTACAACGCCCCCCTGGCCGAAGCGAACATTGTGGGGCGAGCGGTGGGTATGGCCACGCGCGGCATGCGGCCCGTGGTCGAGATCCAGTTCTTCGACTACATCTGGCCCGCGATGCAGCAGATCCGGAACGAGCTGGCCACGTTGCGCTACCGCTCCAATGGCACGTTCTCGGCGCCGGCGGTGATCCGGACCACGTACGGGGGCTATCTGAAGGGCGGCGGCATCTATCACTCTCAGACCGGCGCCACGCTGTTTACGCACACCCCGGGGCTGCGCGTCGCGCTGCCCTCCGACGCCGTGGACGCCAACGGCCTCCTGCGCACGGCCATCCGCTGCGACGACCCCGTGCTCTTCCTCGAGCACAAACACCTCTATCGCCAGGTCTACAACAAGGGACGCTATCCGGGCCCCGACTACATGATCCCCTTCGGGAAGGCCGCTGTCCGCCGGGAAGGGTCGGACGTCACCGTCGTGACGTGCGGGGCGCTGGTGAAGCGGAGCATGGACGCGGCTCGGCGGGCGTCGGACGAGCACGGCATCGAGGTCGAGGTCATCGATCTGCGCACGCTGGCTCCCCTGGACATGGACACCGTGTCGGAGTCCGTGAAGAAGACCGGCAAGGTCGTCGTGGCTCACGAGGACGCGCTGACCTTCGGCATCGGCGCCGAGATCGCCGCCCTCATCGCGGACGAGCTCTTCCCGTGGCTCGACGGACCGATTCGTCGGGTGGCGTCCCTGGACACATGGGTGGCTTACGCGCCGGGACTCGAAGCGGTGATCCTGCCGGACGCGGAGGACGTGCTGAGGGCAGTGGTGGAACTGGGCGCGTTCTGAGACCAGACTAGCGGCCTCGACTTCGTTCGGCTCGGTGGTGCCCGCTCCGTGGCCCGCCGGGCGTCTCGCGGGCGAGCCGCGGAGTCGGCTGCGCTCCCCGGAGTTCCGGACGGATTGTCGGCGCCTCGTTTCTCTCGAGCCGGGGGCGTTGGCGAGTCGGGGGCCGGCGAGATCGCGCTGCCGCCCGGGCTTGCGTTTTTCGCGAAGACACCCGAGCGCGGGGCCAGCGCCAAGGCCGGGGAGGACCCGTGTGGTCGAGGCGCCGGAGGTTGGTCGTGATTCGTGCCGCCGCGTCCGCGAGAGGCCCGAGGACCCAAGTACTCCGTGGCAGAAGTACGATGGTATTCGAGCACCGATGCATCCGCTCTGGACTGCGCCTCTCCTCCTCGAAACAGCGCTGCTATTCCTCGTCGTCGTTTCTTGCCAGAGCGGCGCCTCGGCACTCTCGGTACATCACCGCACTTCTGCCAAGGAGTACTTAGGCTCGGGAGCTCGATGGGTTTCTTGATCTCGCGTCTATCGAGGCATCGTGGTCAGGGTTGCGTTTCCAGGGAATACGAAACGGCATGAAGCCTGAGAGATGCTGCTTCGGCCCAACCCGACGGCGAGGGACCGGGTAGGTCCACGTGGTCCAGGCCGGCGCGTCGCGGAAACGCGAAACGGCGAGAGTTCCGAGAGATGCAGGCTCAGCCCAAGCCCGCGTTTCCGCGGAAACGCGCGAGAGCCGTGGGTCGGGGAGATCGTCGGAGGTCCGGAGCCGTGTGTCGGCGCGAGGGGTGACCGCCGACCCCCCGGAGCGTCGGCGAGGGCCCGAGGTCCAAGGCCGTGTTGTCGGCGAAAGGCCTGACGTCCCGGAGCGCGCGAGCGTCGGAGTCTGGCGCGCCCTGAGCCCTCCGCTGCCCGTTTTCGCATGCGAGAGTCCCACCTGGGGGTTGACGGGTTTGGAGAGGCCGGCGGACGCGGAGTCGAGGACGTCGTTTTCACGCGCCTTCTGACGCCCCTGGTGGCCGCTGGGCGGTCCTGAGGCGGTTCGTCACCCTTCGGCGGTCTCCGAGGCCGCTCTCGACCGTCCCAGGCCCCTTCCAGGGAGCCCGCAAACCCCATGTTAGATTGTACGTAAGTCGTTGCGATTACT
>DASWKP010000268.1:0-17191 GCA_036396575.1 Longimicrobiales bacterium
AGCGTCCCTCGGCTCAAGGCGCCCGTCAGGTCGCAGCCGCAGTCCAACGTCTCGGGTTTGACCTGCCGGAGCAGAATGCAGACCCGGAGCGCGAGCTGCAAGGCGAGCGTTCCGGGCCCACGCAGCTTACTCGGCCAGGTCCAAACGCTTGTTAGAAGGCTCCTGCTGGGCGCTCGCACTCAACTCGCACAGCGAAGGACTCGTGGATCTGGGTGGGTCCAAGGTTGTCGGAGACGGACCTCACCGAGAAGGGGATCTCGGACCAATCAGGAGTCTCCCCGAGCTCGATGCGTCCTGAGCTGTGGGCGAAGAGGGAGCCGGGGGTCAGCCGGAGAACCAGGTGCCGTGGTACCGGCTCCCAGCTCCAAGTCATGGGGAAGTCGGGGTTCACCACAGGGTGCACCACCCCGTCGTGCCAAAGCTCAATGATGCGGCCGGCGGAAGCTAGCTCCGGAGGGAGGTATCCCAGCCAGTAACAGCCGGCGTGGCCAGATGGCGCATGAGCGGCTGGAGGGCGGCGGTCAAGAAGGTCGTAGTGAGAGGTGACGCGACGTCCGAGCGGCGCGCCTGAGAGGACAGGGTCGATCCTCGTCGTATCGGGAGCGATGGGGACCGCGAAGGAGTACGAACCATAGAAGATGAGTTCCACCCGGATCGAGTCGCCCGGCTCCAATCCACCCAGAGCGTAGCCTCCGATCGAATCGGCGAGAGCTCCGCAGGTGTTGCCCCCAGCTCGGTAGACCTGAGCACCGGGTAGAGGTATGCCCTCGGAGCCACGTACCACGCCCCAAACGACCGAGCCGTCGCCGTCGTCACACGAGCGGATGACGAAGTCGCCAAGCACTTGGCTTCGTAGACCGCTTGGTGTCCATGCCGAGAGGCACACCCCGGTCAGAAGAGCGAATACCACGGGCGCACCTCGGCGTGGGCGCATACCACAACACCTCGTTCGGAGCCTTCTAACGACTTTGGAATTCTGCTGCCGGACCACGATGCTGACCCGAAGCGCGAGCTGCAAGGCGAGTGCTGCCGGACCCTCCAGCCTCCCCGGTCAGCAGGTCCTTGTTAGGAAGCCGACTCTCGAAGTGGCCCTCTCACGTTCGGGCTAGAAGAGCCAGACGAGGGCCGCGCTCGCCGCCCCCAGCAAGCCGGCAAGGGCTCCCAGGATCTCGAAAATCTCCTTGGCCAAGATCAGCCTGCCGAGCACCGCTGAACTCTTGACAGGGCGTTCGTCTGACAACGCCATGTCGTACGCAGCCGCGGCTCTTGCCTCCGCCTCGATCACGTTCCCTGAATGAGCACCGCCCACATCCCCCCCCTCCGAAAAGAGGCGAAGGCGAAAGCGAAGTTGCCCCGCGTTAACCAGGGCGACAATCGTCTCTCCCGCACCATCGCCGACTCGGATTGGAGCTCGTAACTCCATCATCGCGCCGAAGCCGCCACGTGCCACGAGGCCGTCGTCCAGGTACAGTCGTTCCGCCGTCACGGGGCTGTTCTCGAAGCGGATTCGATGGCCACGGTATTCGATCTCCCAGCGCTGCTTGATACCCGCCGTCACCACCACGAGGATGATCGCTGCTACCGTAGCGCCGAGACCCACAAACGTAGGTGCCGACCCGGTGATCAGGACTGTAGCCCCCGCGGCCACCAAGATACCGCCCACGACGCCCAAACCCTGCTGAACAATTCGCGTGCGTGTATCGGTGACGTCTAAGAGCTTCCGCATGTCGCTCATACGACGCATCCGTGCTGATCGGGAGGCTTCCTAACGCTGTTGTATCCTGCAACGGCCTCGCCTCTCCGCGAGGGGTAGGCTGCGAATCCCGCCGGTCATCGTAGCGGCGGCGGTTGGGCTGGGCAACGGATCGCCCATCGACTCGTGACTCACCTTGGGCCTGAACCACTGGGGGACAGGCGCGGCGCCGACTCGCGTGTGCTCGTCGCCGGTGCTTCGCGCTGCAGGGGCACAGGGAATGGACAGCGGTGGAGGCGGCGTAATCGCGTTGAGCGCGTGCCGGGTGATGCCTCAATGCGTCGCCTCCGCTTCCGCCTCCGCCCCCGGCCCCCGCCGCGCCCGCTCCAGCGCCTCGCGCACCGCTTCCAGGACCTCCTCCGCCATGTCCTCGGCGCCGAGCATCCACACGAGGTAGTCGGTCTCCTGGACCGCTACCTCGTCCAGGGGGCGTCCCTTGTGTTTGCCGCGCTTGAAGACGAGGCCCTGGTCTTCCCGGTGGAACCAGCGGTCCAGTTCCGTCTCGAAGGGCGCGTACTCGTCGCAGTAGGCGTGGAGCCCGTCGAGGTCACGGGGCAGGTGCTCGTACGACTCGATCTGGGCCGAAAGCACCGCCGCCGACGTGCGGATGTCCCCCAGGGCCGTGTGGGCTTCGGCGTGGTCCCGCCCCAGGTAGAAGCGCGCCGCGGCCGACAGGTCCCGGCGCTCCTCCCGGTGGAAGATGGTCTGCATGTCCACCAGGCGCCGCCCCCGAACGTCGAGCTCCATGCCGCAGCGGCGGAACTCGACGACGAGCATTGGCAGGTCGAAGCGGCGGATGTTGAAGCCTGCCAGGTCGCATCCCTCCAGGAGGCCCAGCAGGCTCCTGGCCGTGGCGCAGAAGGGGGGCTCCTCCTGGACGTCGGCGTCGGTGATGCCGTGCACCTCCGTCGCCTCCGCCGGGATGGGGATGCCCGGGTTGAAGCGCCGTACACGCTCCAGGACGTCGCCCTGGGGCGTGATCCGGATGAGGGCCAACTCCACGATGCGGTCCTGTTGCGTGTTGAGCCCGGTCGTCTCGAGGTCGAAGAAGACCAGGGGACGCGTCAGGGTGAAGGGGAGGCGCATGGCGTCAGTCTACGGGGGAATCGGGGCCTTGCCATGGCAAGATAGGTCAGGGCCGTGACAGCGAAAGGGTCGGCGGGCAGGGCTATTCGCGGGAGACGCCCGATTGACGGGGCGCCCACGCCTGCCACGTTCACATGGAGACGCGGCTCCGTCCACGGCGGTCGGAGCCCCGGAATCACCCACGGAACCGAGGAGGGGATGTTGGGCGCAACCACCATGAAGGCTGTCGTCATCCGGGAGCCCGGGGGCCCCGACGTGCTGGAGGTGCGGGAGGTGGCGCGCCCGGAACCCGGCACTGGGCAGGTGCTCGTCAAGGTCGAGGCGTCGGGCGTGAACAGGGCGGACCTGGCCCAGCGCCTGGGACGCTACCCGGCGCCGCCCGGTTGGCCGCCGGACATCCCCGGGCTGGAGTTCGCCGGGACGGTGGAGGCGTGCGGCCCGCACTGCCGTGCCCGCTTCGAGGGGAACCGGGTGATGGGGCTCGTGGGAGGCGGAGGCTACGCCGAGTACGTCGTGGTCCACGAGGATGCCGTGGTCCCGGTGCCCGTTGGACTGTCGTCGGCCGAGGCCGGAGCGGTGCCCGAGGTGTTCATGACGGCCTTCGACGCCGTGCACCTCCAGATGGGACTCGTCGCCGGCGAGACGCTCCTGGTCCACGCGGTGGGCAGTGGCGTGGGCACGGCGGCGCTCCAGCTCGCCCGGGCGGAAGGCGCCATCGTGTTCGGCACCTCACGTTCGCCGGACAAGCTGCGCCGGGCCGAGGAGCTCGGGCTCGACGCCGGCATTCCCGGGGGCGAGGCGCCCTGGCCCGTGGAGGTGCTGACCCGGACCCGGGGACGCGGCGTGGACGTGATCCTGGATCTGGTGGGCGCCCCGTACGTGGCGGGCAATCTGAGCGTCCTCGCGGAGCGGGCGCGCTGGGTGGTGGTAGGAGTGACCGGGGGCGCGGCGACGGAGTTCGACCTCCGGGGGCTCATGCGGAAGCGCGCCTCGATTACCGGTACCGTCCTGAGAGCGCGGCCCCTGGAGGAGAAGGTCGCTCTGGCGAGGGCGTTCGAGGAGCGGGTTCTGCCCCTCTTCGAGGACGGCTCGGTGCGCCCCGTGCTGGACGCGACCTACACCCCCGAACGGGCGCGGGAGGCCCACGCCCGCCTGGAGGAGAACCTGAACTTCGGCAAGCTGGTGCTTGTCTGGGAGTAGCGGAGCCTCATTTTGAAGGGTTGCTGCCAACCCCCACCAGGAGGAAGCGTGAGCGTCCGAGTCCCCACCGTCGCCCTTGTCGCTCTTGCCGCCGCGCTCCTGGCGCCGGCCCCGTCAGGTGCCCAGGCGGTGGACCGGTCCGTGGCCCCGGCCACGTCCCCGCCCGAGCGGGACGCCCGCATCTACGAGATCGCCCGGGCGGCGTCGCCGGAGCGGATCGAGGCGGACATCCGCACCCTGGCGGGCTTCGGGACCCGCAACACGCTGTCGGATACCCTGTCAGACACCCGGGGCATCGGTGCGGCCCGGCGCTGGATCAAGGCCGAGTTCGACCGCATCAGCGCCGACTGCGGCGGATGCCTGGAGGTGTCCTACCAGCAGAGCCTCGTGGAGGGCAACCCAGAGGGCCGCATCCAGCAGGACACCTGGGTCGTGAACGTCCTTGCGGTGCTCCGGGGGACGGTCCACCCGAACCGTTTCGTCATCATGGCCGGGGACATCGACTCCCGCGCCTCCAACGGCTCGGACGGCGTGACGGACGCCCCGGGCGCCAACGACAATGCCAGCGGAATGGCCGGTGCCATCGAGGCGGCCCGCATCCTGTCCCAGCGAGGGCCCTTCCCGTCCAGCGTGATCCTTGTGGGGCTGTCCGGCGAGGAGCAGGGGCTGTGGGGCGGCCAGCACATGGCCGCCGTAGCCCGCGAGGAGGAGTGGGACATCGCCGCGGTGCTGAACAACGACATGATCGGCAATATCGAGGGCATAGACGGCGTCATCGACAACACCACGTTCCGGGTGTTCAGCGAGGCCACGCCACTGCCGGACTATCAGCCGGAGCGCTGGAGCTACCGGACCCAGGGGGGAGAAGTCGACGGGCCCTCCAGGCAGCTCGCCCGCTACGTGGACCGGATCACCGACCTCTACTTCACCAACCTCGACGCCATCATGATCTATCGCCTGGACCGGTTCGGGCGGGGAGGGCACCACCGGCCCTTCAACGACGTCGGCTATCCGGGCGTGCGCATCATGGAGACCCACGAACACTATGACCGGCAGCACCAGGATATCCGGGTGGAGGACGGCATCGAATACGGCGACGTCATCGAGGGAGTGGACTTCGATTATGCCGCCCGGCTCACCGCGGTGAACGCCGCCGTGCTGGCGTCATTGGCGTGGGCTCCCCCGGCTCCCGCCACGGTCCGTATCGCCGGCGCCAACAGCCCCTCTACGTCATTGTCCTGGGACCCGGTCGAGCACCCCGGACTGGCGGGTTACAACATCTACTGGCGGGACACGACCGCGCCCCAGTGGCAGCACTCGCGCTTTGTGGGCAACGTGACCGAGTTCACCCTGGAAGGCGTGATCATCGACAACTACGTCTTCGGCGTGGCCGCCGTGGGCGTCGACGGCAACGAGAGCACGGTGGTCTTTCCCACGGCACAATATCGGCGGAGGTAGTTCGCCGGAGGGAGGGACCTACCTGACCTTACCTGACCCCGAGGGCCTCGGCGACGATCCTGGCCTGTTCCGTGTGGTGATCCGTGTTCATTCCCTCGGCGGGGCTGGCCCGTTCGGGGCGCGCCACGTAGCTGAGGTTGACCTTCCGGGGGATGACGCTGCGCAGGCGGGGACCCACGAACGTGAGGCCGCCCATGTTGCGCGGCTCCTCCTGGGCCCAGACCACCTCATGGAGCTTGGGATAGGAGGCCGCGAGGGTCTCCAGGTCCCCGGCCGGGAAGGGGTATAGCTCTTCGAGCCGGGCGATGGCGACGTGGTCCATGTCGGCGCGGGCCGGGCTTGCCTGAAGGTCGTAGTAGACTTTGCCCGTGCACAGGACCAGCCGCGTGACGACGTCTCTACGCTCCTCCGCGGAGGGGTCGTCCAGTACGGCCCGGAAGCCGCCGTTCACCAGGTCCGAGACAGGGGACGCGGCGGCCGGAAGTCGCAGGAGGCTCTTGGGCGTCATCACCACGAGGGGCACTTCGGGGCGGGCGTGGGCCTGGCGCCGCAGGAGGTGGAATTGCTGGGCGGGGGTCGTGGGGTACGCGACCCGGATATTGCCCTCCGCGCAGAGCTGGAGGAAGCGCTCGAGCCGGGCGCTGGAGTGCTCGGGGCCCTGGCCCTCGTATCCGTGGGGCAGGAGAAGGGTCAGGTTGGAGAGTTGGTTCCACTTCTCCCGGCCGGACGCCACGAACTGGTCGATGGCCACCTGGGCCGCGTTGACGAAGTCCCCGAACTGGGCCTCCCACAGAATCAGGTCCCGTTCGGCCGCTACGCTGTAGCCATACTCGTAGCCCAGGACCGCGGCTTCCGACAGAGGTGAGTTGTAGATCTCGAAGCGCCCATCCCCCACGTCGTGCAGGGGAGTGTGCTCCTCGCCGGTTTCCACGTCGTGGAGCACCACGTGTCGATGGCTGAAGGTGCCGCGCTGGACGTCCTGGCCCGTGAGGCGGATCACGAAGCCCTCGCGGAGGATGGTGCCGAAGGCGAGCGTCTCCGCGTGGCCCCAGTCCAGGCGGGCTTCTTCCTCCACGCCGTCCCGTCGCCGCTCGAGCTGGCGCGACAGCTTGGGATGGACCTGGAAGGCCTCCGGCCACGAGAAGGCGGCGCGATTGACCTCCGCCAGCGTGTCGAACGACACGCGCGTGTCCAGCTCTTCCGGAGCCGGGGGGCTTCCGTCCGGAGCCGCCTCAGCTTCGCCGATACCTTCGCCGATATCCTCGCCGTCACGCGCGCCGCCCGCCTCACCTTCGCCGATATCCTCGCCGTCGGCCGCGCCGACACCGTCCACGCCGATTGCACCGTCCACGCCGCCCCCGCCCCCGCCGTCCGCACCGGCCGAGCCGTCCCCGGGCTCCGCCTCGATCTGCGCCGCGATACGGTCCTGGCGGTCGCGCAGGTGCTCCAGCACCGCTTCCTGGAGCCTGTGGTCGTCCTCCGCCGTGAGGACGCCGTCCCGCACCAGGTCATCGGCCCACAGGCTCCGAACCGTGGGGTGGCTGGCGATGACCTTGTACAGCTTGGGCTGCGTATATGCCGGCTCGTCGCCTTCGTTGTGCCCGTATCGGCGATAGCCTACGAGGTCGATGAGAATGTCGTCGTGGTACTGTGCCCGGTACGCCATCGCCAGCCGCACGGCGGCCAGACAGGCCGCCGGCCGGTCGGCGTTCACATGGATGATCGGGACGTCATAGCCTTTGGCCAGGCCGGAGGCATAGTGCGTGGAGCGCCCGTCCTCGGGGTCGGTCGTGAATCCCACCTGGTTGTTGACGATGACGTGGAGGGCGCCTCCCACCCGGTAGCCTTCCAGACGGCCGAGGTTGAGGGTCTCGGCCACCACGCCCTCGGCCGCGAACGCGGCGTCGCCGTGGATGAGCACGGGAATCACCGCGGACCAATCCTGGACGGCTTCCCGGCCCTCGTCGCCGAACTGGAGGCTGCGGGTCATGCCCAGCACCACGGGATTGACGAACTCCAGGTGGGAGGGGTTGGGAGCCAGCGTCACCACCATGGAACGTCCGTCGGCCAGCGTCCGGACGCCCTCGGCCCCGTGGTGGTACTTCACGTCGCCGGTGCCCGGAACGTGCAGCGCGCCTTCCCCGTGGATGCCCTCGAACTCCCGCAGGATGTCTTCGTACCCGATCCCGACGGTGTGGGCCAGGACGTTCAGGCGTCCCCGGTGGGCCATGCCCAACACCACCTGGCGCCCGCCCTGGTCGGCGGCGACCTCGATGATGAGGTCCAGAATGGGAACGAGCATGTCGTTCCCCTCCACGGAAAACCGCTTCTGCCCCAGGAAGGTCCGGTGCAGAAACTGCTCGAAGCCTTCGACCTCGGACAGGCGCTGGAGTACGCGGACCTTTTCTGCCGGGTCGAGAGGAGCCGTGTGGACGCCGGACTCCACCTGGTCCCACAGCCAGCGGACTCGCGTGGGGTCCTCGAGGTGCTCGAACTCGTACCCGATCCAGCCGGAGTATGCCTCCTCGAGGCGCCGGAGCGTGGAAGCCAGGCTCTCGCCTTCGCGGGTGCCGCGCCGCATGACCACGTCGGCGGGGATCCTGTCCAGCTCCTCCATCGAGGTGCCGAAGAAGGACGGGTCGAGCTGGGGATGGCCCGGCGGCTCCGTGCCCAGGGGATCGATACGGGCCCGCATGTGCCCATGGTCCCGGTAGGCCTGCACGAAGGCCGTGGCCCGGGCCACCATCGGGAGCACTCCGGGATCCACACCGCCGGAGGGCGCCGGCGCGGCGGTATCACGGGTGGTTCCGGTGACCGCCACCGAAGCGCGCGGACCGACTGTGGCCAGCCCATTCCCGGACAGGCTCTCCGGGACCAGAAGGCCCGCCGCCGTCGCTGCATCGGTGCCGAGGGCGAAGAACTTCCTCCACTCCTCGGGGACTGACGCGGGATTGAGAGCGAACTGCTCGTAGAGAAGCTGGGCGTAGCCGGCGTTCTGGCTGTCGAACGGTGGGTCGCTCATGGCCCTGTAAACCCCGCACTGTCGGGAGATGATCCGCCCGCCGGGATCGGGATGGCGTCGCCCCGGGGAACACGTCCGGGAGTGGCGGTGTCCTCCGGCCCATGGCTCCGTCCGCTCCAGCTCCAGGCCCGTCGGCGGGCGCGTCCGCCGTCCGCGAGCGCGTCACCGGTGGGCCCGTCCCCCTGGCGCTCCACGCCGAGTGGCAGGAGCGCTTCCCGTGGTTGGTGCAGGGCATGACCGCGCGGGGTGATGCGGCCGACCGCTTCGACCTTTCGCTCTTCGGGACCGGCGCCACCGGTCCCGTCATGGGGCGTTGGGAAGTGCTGGGCGCGCGGCTGGGCTTTCGGGTCCTGGCGCACGGCAGGCAGGTCCACGGCTCGACGGTGAGGCTCCACGAGGTGAGGTCTCCGGGACTCCACGTCGCGCCGGCTACGGACGGGCACGTGACCGCCCGGGCCGGCGTGTTGCTCACGGTGTCGGCGGCGGACTGCGTGCCCATCTTCCTCGTGGATCCGGAGAGACGGGCCGTCGCGGCTCTGCACGGGGGTTGGCGGGGTATCGCGGCGGGCATCCTGGAGGCGGGCCTGGCCGTCCTGGGCGAGCGTCTGGCCTCCAGCCCGGCCGACCTCCACATGCATCTGGGGCCCGCGATCTGCGGCGGGTGCTACGAGGTGGGGCCCGAAGTCCACCAGGCCCTGGGCCTGGGCACGGGCCTCGCGGCAGTGAGCCGACCGACCCCCGTTGACCTCCGGACGGTGCTGGTGGGTCGGGCGGTGGCCGCTGGCGTATCGCCGGATCGGATCACCCGTTCGGAGCTGTGCACGCTGTGCGGTGACTCCCCGTTCTTCTCGCACCGGGGTGGCGACGCGGAGCGCCAGGTGGGGTTCATCGGCGTCCGCGACCCGTGACCGGACACCGGATGGGCGCGGCGCGGACGGGGCTGTGCCCGGGGTGCCGGCACGTCCGGCGGATCACCAATCGGCGGGGCTCGACGTTCCTCCTGTGTCGTCGCTCGGAAACGGACCCCGACTATCCCCGCTACCCCCCGCTGCCCGTCCTGCGCTGCCGCGGGTTCGAGTCGGGGGAGCCGGCGGGGCCCGCTGAGGCAGACGACGGCGAAGAGGAGATCTGACTGACCCGTCAGACACCCTCCCTCAGGAACTCCAACAGCGCGGCCAGGGACTCCCGGGGTCTCTCCTCCGCCGGAAGGTGGCCGCAGGCGTCCAGGACCACGAGCCGCGCTGCGGGAAGCTCCCGCTCCAACCGCTCGCCAACCCACAAGGGCACCACCGGGTCCTGGCGTCCCCACAGGAGGAGGGCCGGCACATGGAGGTCCGGGTACTGGGCCACGAGGACGTCCAGGTCCGGCGGGACGATCCGCCGGGCCACCTCCAGCATCGCCCGCCGGCCTTCCGGGCTGCGAAGTTGACCGGAATACGCCTCCACCTGGGTGCGCGTCACCGTAGCCGGGTCGTGGACGATGGTGCGCAGCACGCGACGGATGAGCGCGCGGCTCGGGAGTACCCGAAGCGCCGTGAGCCACAGGCGGGGCCAGCTCGCCCAGCGGGCGAACGGGGGCAGGGGCTGATGGTAGGCGGCACCCGAGACGATGACCAGGCTGGACAAGCGGTCCAGCTCTCCCCGGGCCAGCAATCGGATGGCTACCAGCAGCGCCACTCCGCCTCCGAAAGAATGACCCAGGAGGCACAGGTCCCGAAGGTCGCGCGCCTGGATGAGGCGTACCACCAGCTCGGCCAGGTCCTTGGGTCCGTAGCGGTCGTCCTCCGGCTTGGGCGCCGCGCCGAAGCCTTTGAGCTCCACCAGGATCACTTCCCTCTCCTGGGAGAGCTCCTCGGTCCAGGCGTGGAAGGAGAAGGCGTTGGCGGCGTAGCCGTGGAGCAGGAGGATGGGCGGGCCCGAGCCCCGGCTTTCGACGTGGAGGGGAAGGGGCAGCCCCCCATCCCCTGAGCTCACAGGCGGGTCTCCAGATTCAGCCGCAACGCGCCGCGCTCATGGAGGCTCGCGGCGATGGCGTCGTGGCACGTGAACACGAAGAGCTGGCGGTTCGCCGAAGCCGCTGCCAACAGGTCGAACGTGCGCTCCCGCCGCTCCCCGTCCCAGTGGACGAAGGCCTCATCCATGAACATGGGCAGCCGCTCGCCGCCGCCATCCAGGAAGTCCACGATGGCCAGCCGCACCGCCAGGTAGACCTGCTCCCGGGTGCCCCGGGAGATGGGCTCCCCCACCTGCTTGGGGCCCGCGTACCCCGGTCCCTGAAGCAGGAAGGCGCCTTCCCCGTCGTCGCCCAGGAAGAGGCGGTCGTAGCGCTCGTCGGTGATGGTCTTCAGGTGAGTGCCGGCCGCCCGCAGGATGTCCGGCTGGTGCTCGAAGCGGAAGCGGCGCTCGGCTTCGCGGAGGATGGCGGCCAACACCCAGAGGCGGTCCCGCTCCTCGACGGCTTCGGCCAACCTCTCGCCCAGGGCCGCCATCTCTCCGTCCACCGCGTCCACGGTGGCCTTGCTCCCGAGGTCCCCCAGGTCCCGCTCAACGCTCTCCACGCGGCGGCCCAGCTCCTCGATCAGGAGGACCATCTCTTCTTCCCGGGCCTTCCGCTTCTCGATGGCGTCCTCGTCGATGGCCCAATCCTCGCCGGCGTCTTCGGCGATGCGGATCTTCTCCCGGATCTCATCGAGGTCGTCGTGGCTGAACTCCAGCTCCTCTCTGAGCTGGTCCGCCCGCTCCCGGGCTTCCAGGCGCACCCGGGCGAGTCGGATCCCCCGTTCCAGGTCTCCCTTGCCGATATCCCGCAGACGGCCTTCCAGGAGCGTGACGTTGCTCTGGATCCGCCCCAGCTCGTCCTCGCTGCGGGCCCGGTCACGGGCCAGGCGCTCCAACTCGCGCCGCGCACCGCGTGCCGATTCCTTGGCGCGCTCCGCCTCGCGGATGCGCCCGTCCAGGATGTGCGCGGCCTGCGCCGGGTCCGGCGGTAGCCCTTCCAGGTCCCCGGCGATCTCCTGGAGCTGGGCGCCGGCTCCGTCCAGCTCGCCCTTCAACTGCGCCAGGAGCTGCGTGCGATCCTGGGTCTGGCTGTCCACGTCCTGAAGGCGCTCCAGGTGGTTGGCCAGGTCGTCGGTGGGCCGCTCCACGATGGGGCCGCGCATGGGAAGGGCGATGACTTTCTTCGCCACCTCCTCCCTGGCCCCCTCCTCCGCGTCGCTGGCGCGAGTGAGCCTCTCCTTGGCCATCTCCGCGCTCCGGTCGGCGGGCCTCCTCTGGAAGAAGATCATCACGCCGACCAGTGCCGCGCCGATGCCGGCCAGGACCGCGCCGAAGATGGTCAGCGGGGCCCCCAGGAAGACGCTGGAGCCCGCAACCAGGGCTACGCCAGCCACCAGCAGCGCCGGCCCCAGATGCTTGTGGAAGGGCAGGGCCGACTCCTTGCGCTCGGCCTCGGTGCGGACCGCTTCCAGCGCGATGCGCCGCTCCTCCACGTACTCCCGGTACATGGCCAGGGCCATGCGCAGGTCACCGATGGACACGGAGTTTAGGATCTCCTTGTCCACCTCGCCCCAGGTGGCGTGGAACAGCTCCCGGGACGCGCTCTCGCCTCGCCGTTCCAGGTCGCGCAGCTCCTGCTCGATCTGGCCCACGCGGACCCGAGTCGGCTCCATGGAGGTCACGGTGGCGATCCACTCCCGGAGCCGGCCGGCCTTGTCCAGGAGGAGCTTCTGCTCGGGGCCGAAGGCCTCCACCCGCTCCGTGGGCTCCTCCGTTTCGGCCTCGATCTCTTCGATGTGGCGCGCGAGCTTCGCGGCGTCGTCCGCCAGTTCGTCCAGCGCCTCCTTCGGGTCCGAGGGAAGATGGGCCAGGTCGTCCTCGGGGCCCACGTCCTCCAGGAGGCCGTCCAGGCGTTCGAGCTGGATGCGAAGCGGCACCAGGGCCCGGTAGCGATCCACGTACTGCTTGCACGCTTGCCGCTCCTTGCGGGCCTCGACGAGCTCGCCTCTGAGCCGAGCGCGTTCCGCCGCCTTCTCTCTCATGTGACGGTCCACCTCGGCGGCCTCACCTCGCCGGATCCGCAGCTCCCTGGACTGGTCCCGGAGGTCCCGGATCCGCTGGTGGCCCATGCGGTTCGGGCGCCACAGCCGTCCTGCGTCCCGCTCGAGATCCTGCACCACCTGGCGCAACGAGGCCAGGTCGGAAGAGCCCATCCCCAGGACGAGGCGGTCCTGGACGCGGGCCCAGCTTTCCCCTTCGAGGTGGGCCAGCTCAGACAGCGTCAGAGCGAAGACCTCGCGAAACACCGTCCGGGGCACGTGCTCCGCGCACGGGAGCGTGTGGTTGCGAAGGTCCGACTGGGTGGTCCCGCGGGTGAGGCTTCCCGAAGGCGAGCCCATGAGTCGCCGATGGACCTCCCAGCGCTCGCCGTCGGCCAGGCGCAGCACGGCCCCGCAGTCGATATTGCCTCCCCCCCATGGGGTGAACGGATTGCCATCCCTGGAGGCCGGGTAGAAGCCGTAGAGGACCGAGGTGAGGAAGCTGAACAGCGTAGTCTTGCCAGCCTCGTTGGGCCCGTGGACCACGACCAGCCGGGGCAGGGGTTCCTCTCCGGTATCGAAGTCCCGGAGGCCACCGAACGCGCCGATGCGAAGCCGTTCGAACTCCACCCGACCGCTATCCCGCGCTCGGGTCCAGGAGGCGGGACAGGATGTCTCCCTCGGCGCCGTCCAGGAGGGAGCGGATGTAGGCGTCCTGATCCTGGCGCCCGTCCCCGTCCAGGCCCGCGAGCTCCTCGGACTGGATGCCAGGCAGGCTCCCGCCTTCCCGGAGCTCGTCCACGATGCGGAGCGCCTCGCCCAGGACGTCCTTCCTGCCGCGCTGTTCCTCGATGGACGTCACGGGGTGCATCCCGCGGGTTTCCACGGTGACGTCGAGGGCACCCAGTCGTCCGCCCAGATCGTGGGCCACCGTGCGTCGCTCCTCATCGATGGCCAGCTCCCTCCACAGGGGGCACGATCCCCGGAGGATCACCCGTGCGATCCACTCGAAGGAGTCACCATGGGGATCGTCGGCCCGCTCCCCGTCCCAGACCTGGCGGATCCTGGCCTGGAGACCCTCCAGGTCCGTGGCCCCCTCCAGGCCGTTCACCTCGATGGTCTCCCAGCGGATCGGCCCGAAGGGACGGAAGTCCACCCGGGGGTTGGCCCGATCGCTCAGGTCGACCAGAAGCCCCCCCTTGGCGCCGGTCTCGCTCAGCGTGCGGCCCTGGAGATTGCCCGGGTAGTGGATGGGAGGAGCGTCGCACAGCGCCTGGCGCGTGTGGACGTGCCCGAGAGCCCAGTAGTCGAAGCCGGCGGCCTCGAGGTGGCCGAGTTCCGAGGGGGCGTACGGGTGGTGGGCGTCCGCGGCCCGGGCCGAGTGCACCTGAGTGTGGAGCATGGCCACTTCCGGGAGCTCGCCCCCGGGGGCTGGAAACGCCCGGGACAGGTCGTCCGTCTCCCGCTCGGTGCCGTGTCCAGCGGCCGTCACGAAGCCCACCCGGGCGCCGTCCCGTCCGGGGATGGGGATGCGGCGAGGCTCCCGCTCCCCCACCACCACCACGCTGTCGGGCCAGGGTAGCCGGTGGGCCCGGAGCCCCGAGTGTCCCGGATCGTGGTTGCCCGTCGCGTAGACCACGGGGATACGGGCCTCGCTCAAGGCCCGGAACTGCTTGACCAGGAAGCGCTCCGTCTCGAAGGACAGGCGTTGGCCGTCGAAGAGGTCCCCGGCGATGAGCACCACGTCCACGGCCTCTTCCACCGCCGCCCTGAAGGCCCGCGCGAGACCGTCCCTCGACGCCTCACGCAGCCGGAGCCGGAGGGCCTCCGTGCGGCCAGCGAAGGGCGTGTCGAGGTGGACGTCGGCGAGGTGAAGGAAGCGCATGCCAGGAAACTAAGGGTGTGGGCAAGAGAGGCCAGGGTCTGGTATAATAAAGGCTGCGTACGTCATCCTTTTCCAGTGTCCAGATGCCGGGGCGCGCGACGGCCCCCCTGCGGGGTGTGCGGCCTCCCCTCCCAAATGAGCGACACGACCGAACTGGCGATTCGTCGCCTTCGCGAGATCTCTCCCACGCTCGACGCGGTGTGCAGGCAGCTCCGGCGCCACGCCGATCCGGAAGAGGTGAAGCTGCTCACGGCCTTCGCCGAGATTTTCTTCTCCAAGGCGCCGCCCGACTTCCTTCACGAGCGCAGCACCGACGCCCTGAGCCGGATGGCCCTCGGCGCCTTCCGGTTCATCCAGCGGAGCCGTCCGGGGCAGGTGGACGTGGAGGTGATCAACCCCGGCATCGAGGAGGAGGGCTGGTATGCCCCGGTGACCGTGCTTCGCACCAACGTGTCCGAACGCCCCTTCGTGGTGGACACGATCCGGGAGTACCTCCACGGCAGGGACCTGGCGATCGAGCACTACATCTATCCGGTGCTCCATGTGGGGAGGGATGAGTCCGGGACGATCACCGAAGTCCGCCGGGCCCGGGAGGGCGAGCGTCAGGAGTCTCTGGTGCACTGCGAGATCTCCCGCGTCTCCGATCCCGAGCAGATGGAGGTCATTCGCCACGACGTGGCGAGCCGGCTCCAGGACGTGGTCCACGCCACCGACGACTTCCCGTCGATGGTGGAGGCGCTGAACGGCATCGTGGCCGAGCTGGGGGAGCGAAGCCAAATCGCGGATGGCCCGGCGGAATACCTGGAGGTCGGGGAGTTCCTGAGCTGGCTCCGCGACGGCGCCTTCGTGTTCCTGGGCTACCGCGCCTACGACCTGGTGGACGGAGACGACGGCGAGGGCCGGTGTGTCGTCGTGGAGTCCGGCTCGGGGCTCGGGATCCTCCGGGACGAGGCCCAGTCCGCCTTCTCCGAGCCGGTCCCTCTCAAGGACCTGGGCCAGGGCGTGCGCCAAGTGGCGGAGGAGGGCCCGCTCCTCATCATCAGCAAGACCAACGCCGAGTCCACGGTCCATCGCCGGGCGCGCATGGACTACATCGGCGTCAAGAAGCTCGACGCCAGCGGGTCGGTCACGGGCGAGCATCGCTTCGTGGGGCTCTTCACCTCCAAAGCCTTTTCGGACGACGCGGAGGATATCCCGATCCTGCGCAGCAAACTCCGGCAGATTCTGGACCAGGCCGGCGTTCAGGAAGGCTCTCACGACTTCAAGGAGATCAACACGATCTTCAACTCCCTGCCGAAGGAGGAGTTGTTCCTGACCTCGGTGGAGGAGATCGGGGCCGATGTCCGCACGATCCTCACCACGTATCAGACGCACGAGGTGAGGGTCACGCTGCGGGAGGACCCACTCAAGCGCGGCGTCGCCGTCATGGTCATCCTGCCCAAGGAGCGATTCTCCGGCGCGGTGCGCCGGGGTATCGAAGCGGCTCTGGTGAGCGCCTTCGAGGGCGACGTCCTGAACTACAGGCTGAGTCTGGGAGAGGGGGATCAGGCCCGACTCCACTTCTACATGGGCGCCCGGCCGGAGCGGGCAGCCAAGGTTCGGTCGGAGGACCTGGAGCAGACGGTGCGTGGCCTGATCCGGTCCTGGCAGGATCGGGTTCGGGAGGAGCTGGAGCGGCTGCGCCCCCCCGACGAGGCCCGCCGCCTAGCGCGCCGGTACGACGAGGCGTTCGGTCCGGAGTACCGCGTGGCGATGGAGGCGACCGTGGCGGCGCGGGACATCGTGGAGCTCGAGGCGATGCGCGTGGAGGACCGGAGCGTCTCCGTCGTGCTGTCGAACCGGGAGTCCGTGCCCGCGGCGCCGGGACTGAGCGTGACGGAGCTCAAGCTCTTCCTGCGAGACGAGCCCCTGGTCCTGTCGGAGTTCATGCCGATCCTGGAGAACTGCGGCCTTCGGGTCATCGGCGTCAGCCCCTTCGAGGTGAAGGGGGACGACCTGGGCCGGACGGTGGTGTACTCCTTCGCCGTCCAGGACCAGGCCAAGAAGCCCCTGGACGTGAAGGGCCGGGGTGGGCCGCTGTCCGACGCGATCCTCGCGGTGCTTGCCGGGGACGCCACCAACGACGGGCTCAACGCCCTGGTCCTGACGGCGGGGCTTGCCTGGCGGGAGGCCGACGTGCTCCGGGCTCTGGCGGCCTATGCGTTCCAGGTGAAGGCGGTCCCGTCCCGGGTGGCGCTACCCGGCGCCGTGAGCCGCTACCCGGCCATCGCGGCGATTCTCTTCGAGCTCTTCCAGGTGAGGTTCGCGCCGGGCGCCGCGCCGGACGACGAGGAGCGGTCGCGACGGGTGGATCGGGTCCGCCGCCGCTTTCTCGACGCGCTGTCCGACGTGACGCTGCTGGCGGACGACCGGGCGCTACGCCGCATGCTCACGCTTCTGGACAGCGCGGTACGGACCAACTACTGGCGGAACGGAGGCGCGCGGCCCACGCGACGTTCCGGTGGGGTGCCGTACATCTCCTTCAAGTTCGCGGCGGCGGGCCTCCAGGGGATCGCCCGCACGGGCCTTCTCTACGAGGTATGGGTGCGCTCCTCCCGCATGGAGGCCGTCCACCTGCGCGGCTCCAACGTCGCGCGAGGCGGCATTCGCTGGAGCGACCGCCCCGACGACTTCCGCACCGAGGTCCTGGGACTCGTGAAGACCCAGATGGTAAAGAACGCGGTCATCATTCCCGCTGGTTCCAAGGGGGG
>DASWKP010000269.1:0-4658 GCA_036396575.1 Longimicrobiales bacterium
CCACCCCCAAGCGCCGGATACCCGCAGCGAACCTACCGCGCGTAGGGATCACCGGCAAGCACGCCACAGCCGCCGGACCGAGGGACCGCACACGCCACCGGAGGCGCCTCGATCCAACCTGGGCAGGTAACGGCAGAGCCAATCCCCCAACGCCACTCACCCCACCACCCACCCCCCACCCGCCTTGCGGCAACCTCCCCCACCGCCAAACCTTCCCCAACCCATCCCCCACACCCCGTCCCCAGGAAGCCCTCCATGGCCAGGCTCACCCAGCGACCCACTTCCGCTAGGTCCGCTCGCACCCGTTTCGCTTCCGTTGGGCTGGCCTTCGCCCGCGCCTGCGCTTGCGGGGCCCTGTTCCTCGCGGTCACTGCCCTGACTGCCGCAGCCCAGACTACCGGGCAGTCTGGCACGCCGGGGACGGATGGCGATCCCGTGCCTCGCGCTCTGGCCGGCCTTTCCCTCCGGGGCATCGGGCCCGCGGTGATGGGCGGGCGGGTCGCTGACATCGCCGTACATCCCCTGGACCCTCGTACTTGGTACGTGGCGGTGGGCTCGGGGGGGCTGTGGAAGACGACCAACGCGGGCGTCACGTTCGCTCCGATCTTCGACGACCAGCCGTCGTACTCGCTCGGCACGGTCACGTTGGATCCGTCCAGCCCGGAGGTGGTCTGGGTCGGCACGGGCGAGAACGTGAGCGGGCGTCACGTGGCGTGGGGCGACGGGGTCTACCGGAGCCCGGACGGCGGGCGCACGTGGGCGCGCATGGGACTCGATCGCTCCGAGCACGTCGGACGCATCCTCGTGGATCCCCGGGACGGGGATGTGGTGCTGGTCGCCGCCGAGGGTCCGCTCTGGTCTTCGGGAGGGCAGCGGGGCGTGTACCGCACCACG
Organism: Longimicrobiales bacterium; assembly: GCA_036396575.1. GTDB lineage: Bacteria > Gemmatimonadota > Gemmatimonadetes > Longimicrobiales > Gaopeijiaceae > DASWKP01. The sequence continues at coordinate 895 of DASWKP010000269.1, forward strand.
GACGGCGGCGCGACCTGGCAGGCCGTGCTCGCCCCGGGTGAGAACACGGGGGCGACCGACATCGAGCGCCATCCCACCGACCCCGACGTCCTCTACGCCGCCACGTACGAGCGGCGCCGCCACGTGTGGGGCTTCCTGGCCGGTGGCCCCTCGTCGGGCATCTGGAAGTCGACCGACGGGGGCGCCACCTGGCGGGAGATCGAGACGGGCCTCCCCTCGGGCGACATGGGCAAGATCGGGCTGGCCGTCACGCCCGCCGACCCGGACCGCGTCTACGCCACAATCGAGGCCTCGCCCTCCGAGCGGGGCTTCTATCGCTCGACGGACCGGGGCGAAAGCTGGACGCGTATGAACGGCTACCTCTCCGGGGGCACCGGACCCCACTACTACCAGGAGATCGAGGCGTCGCCCACGGACCCCGACGTGGTCTATCAGATGGACGTGTTCTACCAGGTGACCCGCGATGGTGGCGCCACGTTCAATCTCCTCGAAACGGCGCGGGACAAGCACAGCGACAATCACGCGCTGTGGATCGATCCGGCCGACGGGCGGCACCTGCTGTCGGGCACCGACGGGGGTCTCTACGAGAGCTTCGACGAAGGCCTGACGTGGCGGATGTTCCCGAACTTGCCGATCTCGCAGTTCTATAAGGTCGCCCTCAGTGACCGCTCTCCCTACTATGACGTCCTGGGCGGCGCGCAGGACCTGGGCACCCTGATGGGGCCCGTGCGCACGACCAACGTCGAGGGCGTGTGGAACCGGGATTGGACGGTGCCTCTCGGAGCCGACGGCTACGGTGTCGCCTTCGAGCCGGGAGACCCGGACATCGCCTATATGGAGACGCAGCAGGGCAACCTGTACCGGTACGACCGGCGCAGCGACGAGGCTCTGGGCATCCAGCCTCAGCCGGCGCCGGGCGACCCGCCCGAGCGCTGGAACTGGGACAGCCCCGTCCTGGTTAGCCCGCACGATCCCGAGCGACTTTACTTCGCGTCACAGCGGCTGTGGCGGAGCGACGACCGGGGAGATTCGTGGACGCCAGTGAGCGGAGACCTCACGCGGGACCGGAACCGTTACGAGCTGCCGTACATGGGGCGGATCCGGAGCGTGGACGCGCTCTTCGACCTGGGGGCGATGTCCCAGTACGCCACCCTCACGGCGATCAGCGAATCGCCGCTGGCGGAGGGCGTGCTCTACGTGGGCAGCGACGACGGCCTCATTCAGGTGAGCGAGGACGGCGGCGGCGCGTGGCGGCGGGCCGCGCCTCTGCCCGGCGTGACCGAGCTCGCGTTCCTGAACGACGTGGAGGCGTCCCTCCACGACGCCAACGCGGTCTTTGCCGTGGCCGACGGACACAAGGAGGGCGACTATCGCCCCCTGCTGTTCGAGAGCCCTGACCGGGGGCGCACGTGGCGCTCCATCGCGGGCGACCTGCCCGACGGGACGATCGTGTGGGCCATCCAGCAGGATCACGTGGCCCCCGACCTGCTGTTCGCGGCCACGGAGTTCGGCCTCTATGTGACGACAGACCGGGGAGCGCGTTGGCACGCACTCGGCGCCGGCGCACCCACCATCGCGTTCCGCGACATCAAACTCCACCGCCGGGACGACGACCTGGTGGGCGCCAGCTTCGGGCGGGGCTTCTGGGTGCTGGACGACTATGGCCCGCTGCGAGAGATCGCGTCCGGCGCGCTCGGCGCGGAGGCCGCCCTCTTCGCGGTCCGAGACCCCTGGTGGTACGTGCCCAACACGCCCATGCAGGCGCCGGGCAAGCCCTCCCAGGGAAGCGACGATTGGGCCGCTCCCAACCCGCCCTTCGGCGCGGTCCTCACATACTGGCTGGCCGACGTGCCCCGCACGCTGGCCGAGCGGCGGCGCGAGGCGGAGCGCTCCGGGGCGGCACGAGGCGAGGACGTGCCCTTCCCCGGGTGGGAGCGGCTGCGGGAGGAGGCGTCCGAGAGCGGCCCGCGCGCCCTGCTGCTCGTACGGGACGCGGGCGGCGAGCCCGTGCGCTGGTTGGAGGGTCCGGCGCGGCGGGGCCTGCACCGGGTCGCGTGGGACCTGCGGCGTCCGGCCCCCGATCCGGTGGACCTGAGCGCCCCCGGCTGGCGTCCGCCGTGGGCGTCCGATCCCAAGGGCCCACTGGCCGCTCCGGGGCGCTACACCGCCGAGTTGTATCTCGCGACGGATGACGGGCTCACGCGCGTGACGGAGGCCCGGAGCTTCGAGGTGAGGCCACTGCCCACGCTGCCGCCGGGCACCGACATCGCGGCCGTGGTGGCTTTCCAGAACGAGACGGCGGAGTTGGCGCGCCGGTCGGGGGCGGTCTCGGGCCGTATGGGCGAGGCCCGGAACCGGGTACGGCACATGCGGGCCGCGCTGGCCCTGACCCCCGCCGCGGATACCGCGTGGATGCGGACGTTGTCGGGCGCCCTGGACGACGTGGACGCCCGCCTCCAGGCCCTCCAAGCGCGGCTTTCCGGAGATCCGGTGGAGAGGCGCCTGAGGGTGTCGTCCTCCCCCGGCATCGCCGGACGCATCGGTCGGGTGATGGATCACTGGGATACGCGCCAGGAGCCCACGGCGACGATGCGCCGGAACATAGAGATCGCCCGGGAGGGTCTCGGGGGCCTGGAAGCGGATGTGCGGGGCGTGTTGGAAGGCGAGCTCCTGAGGCTGGAGCGGGCCCTGGTGGAGGCCGGGGCGCCATGGGTGCCCGGGGGGAGGGGCGCTCCTCAGTAGGAAGCCTCGACGCGCTGATCGGTGGGACGGGGGAGGACGCCTCCCGGCCGTCCGAAGTGTGTCACCAACCCCTGGGTCCCGAGCGGTCCAGATCGTGGCTGAAACGCGCCGAGTTCGGGGAGAAGTGGAGGGCGGCGCCCCCAGCGAGGTATCCCTCGGCCCTCCTTCGAGGCGCCAATACCGCCAGCAACCTGCGTTGAAACTCCGTCAGCGGCATAGGCGTCGCCCGACCTCCCACGCCTCCCGGTTGCCGTGTCGCATCAGGGTGCGCGCCACCCATTCGACGTCCGCCTGGCCGATGTCGAGGTCGGGCGCGTACGACCAGAAGCACGCCGCCCGGAACCTCCGGAACGCGCGGCGCGCCTCGCGCACGCGCACCATGGCGCGCGCCGTGTCCGGGTCGAGCGACCGCCGGCTGACCGTCCCGCCACGCCGGCCGATCTCAGCGAGGTAGTTCCGAACGACTTCGTCCATCACTTAAGATAAGCCGCTTACGTTGAGTTCGCAAGCGACGCGCATTGCCCTTCGGCGGTGGGCCGATTACTCCCATTGAGCTTCACAGCTTCCGGTTGCGTATTTAGGATCAAGGCCAGGCACTTCCCGCTGGAGAGGGCACGCCGATGACCGAACGCCGTTACACCGAGGAGGAGGTCGCTGAGATCCTCGACCGCGCCACCGAGGTGCGGACCGAACGGGGCCGCTCGCTGGCGACGTCCGAGGGCCTCACGCTGGCCGAGCTGAAGGAGATCGGACAGGAGGCCGGCATCCCGTCGGACATGATCGTGTGGGCCGCCGGCCAGGTGGATCGCCCGGCCCAGGCCGATCCGGACGTGCGTCTGCTGGGCGCACGGATCGGTGTGGGCCGCACCGTTCACCTGGGTCGGAAGCTCACCGACGCCGAGTGGAATCGTCTGGTCGTGGATCTGCGCGAGACCTTCAACGCGGTTGGCACCGTCCGCGAGCAGGGCGCGTTCCGGACGTGGAGCAACGGCAACCTCCAGGCCCTCCTCGAGCCTACCGAA
>DASWKP010000270.1:0-17355 GCA_036396575.1 Longimicrobiales bacterium
GACGAGTAGCCGGTGCCGAAGTCGTCGATGGCCAGCCCCACGTCGAGTTCCTTCAGGCGTTTCAGGGTGACCACGGCCGCTTCGGCGTTCTGCATCATGGTGCTCTCGGTGAGCTCCAGGTGCAACAGGCGGCCGGGGATGCCGGCTTCCTCCAGGGCGGCGGCGACCCGGTCCACGAGGCCGGCTCCGGAGAGCTGGTGGGCGGATACGTTCACGTGGATCCGGATGGGCCGGTGGGCGTTCAGGCCCAGGCCCCACTCGGCAATCTGACGGCACACTTCCCGGAGGACCCAGCTTCCCATGGGCACGATGAGGCCCGTGTCGTCCGCGGAGCGCAGGAAGTCCTGGGGCTGCAGCAGCCCCCGGACGGGGTGCGCCCAACGGATCAGGGCCTCGAAGCCCTCCAGGCGATGGGAGTTCAGGTCGACGATGGGCTGGTAGTGGAGCACGAACTCCTCCCGCTCCAGAGCCCGGCGCAGATCGTTCTCCAGGTGGAGCGTGGCCACGGCGTGGTCGTGCATGGAGCGGTCGAACGCCACGGCCCGGGCCCGCCCCAGCTCCTTGGCCCGGAACATGGCCACGTCCGCGTCCCGGAGGACGTCCTGGGCGGTCTCGTGCTCGGGGGTGCTGGCGGCGATTCCGACGCTCACCGTGGTGTAGAGCTCGTGCTCTCCCAGGACGAAGGGGGTCTCCAGGTCGGCCTGGATCCGCCGGGCCACGGTCCCGGCCTCGTCAAGGGTCGTGGCGTCGAGGAGCATGGCGAACTCGTCCACGCCGAAGCGCGCCACCGTGTCTCCGGGCCGGAGGGAAGCCTGAAGGCGCTGGGCCAGGGACGCCAGGAGCTGATCACCCACGAGGTGCCCCAGGGAGTCGTTGACCACCTTGAATCGGTCCAGATCCAGGAAGAGCACGCTGAACGCGGGCTGTCCCGAGCGCCGCCCCCGGCGCAGGAGCTGGTCGGTCCGGTCCATGAGCAGGGCCCGGTTGGGGAGCCCGGTCAGCTTGTCGTGGAAGGCGTCGTGAAGGAGTTGGTCCTCGGCCTCCTTTCTCTGGGTGATGTCCCGGGCGTTCACGACGATGCCGCCCACGGCCGGCTCGTCCAGGAGGTTGCTGCCCACGGCTTCGAGCGTGCGCCACGACCCGTCCCGGTGCAGGAAGCGGAGCTCGAGGGAGGTGGCGTCGCGGGGGGACGCCACCAGGGTCTGGAACTCTCGCTGGGTCGCGGGCCGGTCGTCGGGATGCACGTAGTCGAAGACGTTCTGCCCCACCAGCTCCTCGATGGGGTATCCCAGGACCCGCTCCACCGAGGGGCTCTCGTAGACGATGGTCCCCTCGGGGTCCAGGATCGTCACCGTGTCACCGGCGTGCTCGGTGATGGCCCGGTAGTAGCGCTCGCTGGCCCGGAGCGCCTCCGCCGCCTGGCTCCTCTCGGTGACGTCCTGGATGATCCCCTGATAGCCCAGGACCGCTTGTCCCTCCCGGCGGATGGTGGCGCTGAGGAGGCACTCCCGGACCGTCCCGTCCTTCCGCTTGAGGCGGACCTCGTAGTCCTTCACCGTTCCCTGGGCCTCGATGGCGCTCTTGAACTCCTCCCGCTGCCCGGGATCCTCATACAGGTCGCTGGCGTTCAGACCCCGGAGGTCTCCCTCATCGTAGCCCAGGAGCTCAAGAGCGGCCCGGTTGGCCGCCTCGAAGTCGCCCTCGCGGGTCGTGAGGTAGATGGCCTCCCGGGACTCCTCGAACAGCCGGCGATAGCGCTCCTCGCTGGCCCGGAGAGCCTCCTCCGCCCGGGCGCGGCTGGTCACGTCCCGGAAGCTCCACACCCGCCCCACGACATCCTCGCCCAGAAGCTGGGGCCGGGAGTACCGCTCCAGGATGCGCCCATCCACGAGCTCGATGGTGTCGAAGCTCTCCTCGTCCGGGTGGGCGTAGAGCTCCTTGACCCTCCCGAGAAATGCCTCCGCGTCCCGGACCCGCTCCACGGCGATGGCCAGGGCGGCCTCGTCGTCCCCTTCGGTCAACACGCGTTCGGGGAGGTCCCAGATCTCGGCGAAGCGCCGGTTGGCGCGCACGATGCGACCGTCCCGGTCCACCACCAGGATACCGTCGGCGGTGGAGTCCAGAGTGGCCGCCAGGAGGGACACCGACTGTTCGTGGCGGTTCTCGCTCCCGGTACCGGCCGGGGAGAGATCCCGGGTGTCCGGGATGTCCCGGAGCAGGGTCACGCGGAGACCCGGCCCGTCCTCTCCGTCTCCGACGGTGAAGGCCTCCAGGTGCATGGGGTGGCCCGCCCCCGTGGGAGACACGCAGAGGACCTCGCCCGAGTAGCGTCCCGTGGCGTCCAGCCGCCGCGCGACCTCCGCGAAGGTCGGCTCCTGAAAGTGGTCCGCCGGAGCCTCGGCTTCCGGGGCGCCGTCCCCATCGCCCGCGACCTCCCGGTGGGCCCGGTTCCGGAACACGTACCGTCCATCGAGGTCCACGATGGCCGCGGCCGTGTCGAGGGCGTCGAGGGCAGCCTGGTAGGCCCGGGCCAGGGACGTTGGAGAGGCCTCCTCGCTCCCCGGCGCGATGGGGTCTTCGGGGCCCTCCTCGATGTGGGGATCGAGAGGATCCATTCTGATGTCGTCGGGGCCTTTCCAGGGAGGGATGACACTGGACGGTAGACGGCTCCGCAAGGCGGCGCAAGCGATTTCATCGCCGGCTGGAACATCCCGCCTGGCCCGAGGTACCAGCGGCAAGACCACCCACGAGGATCGAAGCGAGCCATGCACCGTAAGCGCGGCCTGACCCGGACTACCACGACCATCTCCACCCGGACCACTCGGGAGGGAGGCTGCGGGCGTCCGTAAGTCGAAGTCGATACGGACGGATGGCGGTCTCCCGGAAGCCGGGGGGCCGCCTTTTTTCATGGACGGCCGCTCGGTTAGGGCCCGTCAAGGAATAACTGTGTCGCACCGAGGGCGTCGAGGCGCGTGGGAGACAAGGAGCGACGACGAGGCGTAGCAGGGCCTACGGCGAGGAGGAGCGACGCAGTATCGCACGATGCAGCGGTGCCCGAATGCAACAGTTATTCCTTGACGGGCCCTTAGCTTTCGCGCCCCGTCGGCAAGGACCGGAACCCGAGGATCCCGCGCCGGGGGCACCCTGGAGCAACCGGAACGCGAGAACGACCCATGAGCGAAGCACAGATGAGGATCACGCTGCCCGACGGAACGGTCCTTTCCATGGCACCCGGCTCCACCCTGGTGGACGTGGCCGCGGCCATCGGGCCGGGCCTGGCCAAGGCGGCCCTGGCCGGAGAGGTGGACGGAGAGGTCCGGGACCTCATGTACGAGATCCCGGGGGACGCCTCGGTGCGTCTCTTCACGGAGCGGGACCAGGAGGCGCTCGCGGTGCTGCGGCACTCCGCCGCCCACGTCCTGGCCACGGCGGTGCGGGCGCTCAGGCCCGGCGCCGCCATCGGCTTTGGGCCCGCCATCGACGAGGGCTTCTACTACGACTTCGAGGTCGACGAGCCTTTCACGCCCGAGGACCTCGAGGCGTTCGAGGCCGCAATCGGTCGGGTCATCGCGGAGGATCAGCCGTTCGAGAGGCGGGTCGTGGACCGCGAGGAGGCCCGGAGGCTCTTCGCCGACGACCCCCTCAAGCTCGAGCGACTGGAGGAGCTGGGAGAGGACGAGATCATCACCGTCTACCGGAACGGTCCCTTCCTGGACCTGTGCCGGGGGCCGCACGTGCCCAGCACGGGGCGCCTGAAGAACGTGAAGCTCCTGTCCTCGGCCGGCGCCTACTGGAGGGGCGACGAGAACCGCCAGATGCTCCAGCGCATCTACGGCACGGCCTTCTTCAAGAAGCAGCAGCTGGACGAGCACCTGGAACGCCTGGAGGAGGCGCGGCGAAGGGACCACCGCGTCCTGGGCAAGCAGCTCGACCTTTTCAGCACGGACCAGCGGGTGGGTGCGGGCTTCATCCTCTGGCACCCCAAAGGCGCCCTCGTGCGGATGGAGATCGAGAACTACGAACGGGAGCTGATCCTCCGGCACGGGTACGATCTCGTCTACACGCCCCACGTCATGAGCGAGCGGATCTTCGAGATCAGCGGGCACCTGGAGAACTTCGCCGAGAACATGTTCGGGGCCATGGAGGTGGAGGGTGCGCGCTTCCGCCCCATACCCATGAACTGTCCGGGCCATATCGCCATCTTCCAGTCCCGGCAGCACTCGTACCGGGACCTGCCCGTGCGCCTGGCCGAGTTCGGCACGGTGTACCGCTTCGAGCGGAGCGGCGTCCTGCACGGGATGCTCCGGGTCCGGGGCTTCACGCAGGACGACGCCCACGTCTTCTGCACGCCCGAGCAGGGGCCTGGCGAGATCGAGCGCCTCATGGATCTCGTGGATGAGATGCTGGCCACGTTCGGCTACCCCTACTCGGTGGTCCTGTCCACGAAGCCTGACAAGGCCCTGGGTTCCGACGAGGAGTGGCAGGAGGCCGAGGCCATGCTGGCCCGGGTGCTGGAAGGGCGGGGAACGGCCTACGAGATCGACGAGGGAGGAGGCGCCTTCTACGGCCCCAAGCTGGACTTCGAGCTCATCGACGCCATCGGCCGCCGGTGGCAGGGGCCCACGGTCCAGCTCGACTTCAACCTGCCCGAGCGTTTCCAGATCGAGTACGTGGGGGATGACAACCAGTCCCACCGGCCCATCATGCTCCACCGGGTGCTGGTGGGCTCCATGGAGCGCTTCGTGGGAGGGCTCATCGAACACTATGCGGGAGCCTTCCCTGTGTGGCTCGCGCCCGAACAGGTCCGGATCCTCCCCGTGTCCGAGCAGTGGGCCGGGAGCGCACGGGAGCTTGTTGACGACCTGCGCGCCGCGGGGATCCGGGCGCACCTCGACGAGCGGGAGACGCTCGGGTACCGCATCCGTGACGCCGAGCTGAACAAGGTGCCCTACATGGGCGTCATCGGCGAACGGGAGGCCGAGGGGGGGACGGTCGCCGTCCGGCGTAGAGGAGTTGAGAAAAAACAGGAGATCATGGATCGTAAAATATTCTGTGCCATCATATTAGAGGCCATTACATCCAGAGCGCTCCAGATGGAATAGGGCAATCCACTACACGGTCCGTCGACCTCTTCCCGACGGACTCGCCGGGCCCGGTGATCCATCATCCAGAGGTGCGTGATTCGCCCCGGCCAGCGGAGGAATGACATGGACTCACAGACCGCGGAGCATGCCCTTCGCGCCGTCCTCTACGTGGCGCGGCGAGGGGACGGGCGCCCCATCTCGGCCGAGCGGGTGGCACGGGCCCTCGGAGCGCCGCGAAACTACCTGTCCAAGACGCTCAACGCTCTGGCTCGCAGAGGTATTCTCCGCAGCACGCCGGGGCGGAAGGGCGGCTTCTCACTGGCCGTGCCTCCGGACCAGTTGACACTGGTTCGGGTCCTGGAAGCCTTCGACTGCCGCCGTCCGGAAGGAGACTGCCTGCTGGAAGACCGGACGTGCCGTGTCGAAGATCCTTGCGGTGCCCATGTGCGCTGGAAACGGATCGAATCGGAGCGCCGTGCGCCACTGGTCGGGAATACGGTGGCGGATCTGCTGGCGGGGGCCGGAGCGAACTGACGTCGCGCCCGGGGGGTGCTCCCCGGAGCCACCGTTGACTCCAAAGGGCCCAGCCCGCATCTTTGTCCTCCCGCCGTGCGCCGTTTCCGGTGTGTGGCGGGGCTTTCGTGCACAACGTCGAAGTGAGCCGCCGGACCCGCGGCTCCACCTTTCGGTCTCCGGGTCAGCATTGGGCTCGACGGACCGCCGGGTCGATGGGTCGCCGCGCCGCCCGCTTGGGCGGACGGAACCCCACCGCGCCCGGATTCGATCCGGGCGTTTTTCGTTCCAGTTCGGGTCGGGTTCCACCCTTTCGGAGGAATAGAGGCAATAAGCGAGAAGAAGGTCCGCGTCAACGATCAGATCCGGATCAGCCCGATCCGGCTCATCGGCGCGGACGGAGAACAAGTCGGGATCATCTCACTCGACGATGCCCGTGCCCGGGCGGAAACGACGGGGCTGGATCTCGTGGAGGTCGCGCCGGACGCCCGCCCTCCCGTGGTCAAGCTCATGGACTACGGGAAGTTCAAGTACGAGCAGGCCCGAGCGGCCCGGGAGGCCAAGAAGAAGCAGCACCACATCCAGGTGAAGGAAGTGAAGTTCCGACCTGGCATCGAGGAGCACGACTACGAATTCAAGACCCGCCATGCCCGCCGTTTCCTGGAAGAGGGCAACAAGGTCAAGCTGACCATGATGTTCAGAGGAAGGCAGGTGACGCATCCGGAAATCGGCGTTGAAGTGCTCGACCGGGTGCGGATCGAGCTGGCCGATGTTGGCAAGGTGGAATCACAACCGAGCTTCGAGGGGCGGATCATGTCGATGGTCATGGCTCCCTTGAAGGCTCCGTAGGCAAGGCAGGAGAAGCAGATGCCCAAGATGAAGACCAACCGTGCCGCGGCGAAGCGGCTCCGGAGGACGGCCAACGGCCACCTCCGCCGCATGAAGGCCAACAAGTCCCACATCCTGACCAAGAAGACCCGGAAGCGGAAGCGGCGTCTGCGCACGGCAGACTTCGTCTCCCCGGCCGACGTTCCACGCATGAAGCGGCTCACGCCGTACGGCTAACGGGAGGTCCTCATGCCCAGATCGACAGAAAGCGGCGCTCGCAACAGGCGCAAGAAGAAGATATTCAAGGTCGCCAAGGGGTACTTCGGCGGCCGCAAGAACCTCTTTCGTACCGCCAAAGACGCGGTCGAGAGGGGGTGGGAGCACGCGTACCGGGACCGCAAGAAGAAGAAGCGGAACTTCCGGAGCTTGTGGATCGCCCGCATCAACGCGGCGACCCGCGAGCACGACCTCTCCTACTCCCGATTTATCAACGGCCTGAGCCGTTCCGGGATCGAGCTCGACCGGAAGGCTCTGGCCGACCTCGCCGTCCGTGATCCGGACGCGTTCGGGGCATTGGTGGATCGTGCCAAGGAGGGGCTGGCCGCGGCCAGCTGACCGCTGAGCGACCCACCGAAGGGGCTCCGCGACGCCGGTCGCGGGGCCCTTTTGTATGTTGACCGCTTGCGGGACGTGATTCTTTCGGCAATCTCCATGGCGACATGAGCAACGACAACGAGTTGATCGGTGCCCTCCGGGCCCTGGAGACGGAGGCGCTGGTGGCCATCGACGGCGCAACCGACGAGGGCGCGTTGGAGGCTGCCCGGGTCCGTTACCTGGGACGGAAGGAGGGCCGCGTGTCCGGGGTCCTGCGCAGGCTGGGTGAGTTGGCTCCCGACCAACGGCCCCAGGTCGGGGCCGAGGCCAATCGGGTCAAGGCGGCCCTGGTGGAACGCCTGGACGCCCGCGCGGCGGCCCTCGTCGTGGGCTCAGGCGAGGGCGGGGGAGAGGACCTGACCCTTCCGGGACGGACGAGCTGGAGCGGCGGGAGGCATCCCGTGACCCTGGTCATGGACGAGATCTGGGGGATCTTCCGGGATCTCGGCTTCACGCGCGCCAGGGGTCCCGAGGCGGATACGGAGTGGTACAACTTCGTGGCTCTCAACACTCCGCTCGATCACCCGGCCGCCGACGAGCAGGACACGCTCTACCTGGATGACTCCGTCCTTCTGCGCAGCCACACGTCGCCGGTGCAGATCCGCACCCTGGAGGCGTACCGGCCGCCGGTGCGCATCATCGCGCCCGGGTGGGTCTACCGGCGGGACACCTACGACGCCACGCACACTCCGGCGTTCCTCCAGATCGAAGGGCTCGTCGTGGACGAGGGTGTCACCTTCGTGGACTTCAAGGCCACCCTGGCCGAGTTCGCCCGGCGCTTCTGGGGTCCGGGGACGAAGGTCCGGTTCCGGCCTTCGTTCTTCCCTTTCACGGAACCCAGTGCCGAGGTGGACGTGAGGCGGCTCATCACCCACCGGGACGGCACCCGGGCGGAGTCGGACTGGATCGAGATCATGGGTGCGGGCATGGTGGATCCGGCGGTGCTCGACAACGTGGGCGTGGATCCCGAGCGTTACACGGGCTTCGCCTTCGGAATGGGTCCCGCCCGCATCGCCATGCTCAAGTACGGCGTCCCCGACCTCAGGCTCTTCTTCGAGAACGACATGAGGTTCCTCGGCCAGTTCGCGGAGGGGGGTTGAGACGATGGATATCTCCTATCGGTGGCTAAGGGCCCTGGCGCCCGGGCTGGAGCTCGACATCGAGGCCTTGGCCGCGCGTCTGGCGGACCGGGGCGCCGCGGTGGACGGCATCCGCCACCTGGCCGACGGCCTCACCGACATCGTCGTGGGACGAGTGGACGCCGTGGAGGCCCACCCCAACGCGGACCGGCTGAGCCTGTGCACGGTGGACGCGGGCGGCGGGGAGCGCCTGCGGGTGGTGTGTGGGGCTCCCAACGTGACGGAGGGCGTCTGTTACCCCTTCGCTCCGGTGGGCGCGTCCCTTCCGGGTGGCGTGGCGATCCGGGAGGTCAAGATCCGGGGCGAGGTGTCCCGGGGAATGCTGTGCTCGGCAAAGGAGCTCGGCCTCGGCACGGACCACACCGGCATCCTCGAGCTTCCAGGGGAGCCCACGCCAGGGGCTCCGTTCGTCGATGCCTTCGGTCTGGACGACTGGCGGCTCGACGTGGAGGTCACGGCCAACCGAGGCGACCTGCTGAGCCATCAGGGAGTGGCGCGGGAGGTCGCTCCCGGTGGGGTCGCGGGCGTGCGCCTTCCGGACATCCCCGGTGCGTCGGCCGCGGACCTCGATTTCGTCCGGGGCGAGAGGGAGGCTCGCGTCGAGGGGGCCACCGTCCGCGTCGAGGATCCGGATCTGTGCAGCCGGTATCTCGGCGCCGTCCTACGGGGCGTGAAGGTCGGACCCTCGCCGGCGTGGCTCCAGGCCCGCCTTCGGGCCGCCGGCTCGCGGCCCATCAACAACGTCGTCGACGCCACCAACTACGTTCTCCTGGAGCTGGGCCAGCCCCTCCACGCCTTCGATCTGGGCTGCCTGGCGGAGGGCACGATCGTCGTGCGCCGAGCGGGGGCCGGGGAGAGCACCTTCACCACCCTGGACGGAGAGGAGCGGCGCCTCCACCCGGACATGCTCATGATCTGCGACCTCAATGGGCCGGTGGCGGTCGCGGGCGTCATGGGAGGCCAGGACTCCGAGGTCACCGAGGACACGGCGGATGTTCTGCTGGAGTGCGCCATGTTCGAGCCGCGCTCCGTCCGGGCGACACGACGGGGGCTCGGCCTTTCCACGGACGCCAGTTATCGCTTCGAGAGGGGAGTGGATCCGGCCGGGATGGAGCTGGCACTGCGCAGGGCGGTCGAGGTCATCCTCGCCGTGGCCGGCGGCGCGGTCCAGGGCCAGGTGGCCGATTGCCTGCCGCGGCCCTGGGAGCCCGCGACGGTTCGGCTACGGGTCTCCCGCGTCGAGCGCGTCCTGGGCGTGCGCGTGGCACCCCCTGAGATCCGGAGCCTTCTCGAGCCACTGGGATTCGAGTTGGAGGAAGCTGGAGAGGACGCGATCGACGTGGCGATTCCAGGATGGAGAAGCTACGATGTCACCCGGGAGGTGGACCTCATCGAGGAGATCGCCCGCACCCGGGGGTATGACACGTTCCCCGAGACCCTGGGGCCCTTCCGGCCGGGAACGGTTCCGGACCATCCCCTGTTCCAACTGGAGGACCGGCTGCGGACCCTCCTGTCGGAGAGGGGCCTGTTCGAGTGCCAGACGCCGGCCTTCGTGCCCGCTCGACAGGGCGACGTGCGGGTCCTGAATCCGGTCTCCAGGGAGGAGGACCATCTGCGGAGGGAGGTGCTTCCGTCCCTGGTTCGTCGCGTGGAGCACAATTGGGCCCGGGGCGTCCGGGACGTGCGGCTCTTCGAGATCGCCACCTCCTTCGCCGCGGCGGGATCCGGCGAGCCTCCCGTCGAGGAGACGCGCCTCGCCCTGGTGATCGCGGGCCAGGGGGCGCCGACCCACTGGTCGGCGGAGCCTCGGGAGCTGGACCTGTGGGACCTGCGAGGCCTCGCGGATGCGGTCCTGGCCCGTGGGGCCTTGCACGCCGTGCTGGAGCCCGGCGCCCCGGAAGGCAAGGGGCTCGTGCGCTCCGAAGGCTTCACGATTCGTGGCCCGTCAGGGGAGGTCAGCGGCTGGGCCGGCCGGGTCATGGAGGGGGCCATGGACGCGCCCCCCTGGGCGGGAGCCGTGTGGGGTCTGGAGCTGGGTCTGCCAGAGGAGCCGGACGTGATGGACCAGCGGGGCTTCGAACCCATGCCCGCCTTCCCGGGCGTCGAACGGGACCTGGCGCTGCTGGTGCCACGGGCGGTGGCGGCTGCCCGGGTGGCCGAGGCCCTACGGGGAGCGGGCGGCGACCTCCTCGCGGAGGTCGGGTTGTTCGACAAGTATGAAGGGAGTGGCGTGCCGATCGGCCTGAGGTCCCTGGCGTATCGGCTCCGGTTCCAGTCCTCGGTTCGGACGCTGACCGACGAGGAAGTGGACGGCGCCGTCAATGGGATCCTGAAACACCTGGAGAGCGAGCTCGGAGTCCATGTCCGCGGATAGCGCCGACCGAGAAGCCCTGGACGCCCTGGAGGCGGCCGTAACCCGGGCCCTGAGCCGGGTGGCGGAGCTCGAGGAGGCTCTAGCGTCCGCCGTGTCCCGATCCCGGGAGATGGAGGGCCTCCTGTCGGCATTCTCGGCGGACGAGGAAGCTCCCCAGCGTATGGTCGCGCGGGTGCGTCGCTTGGAGGCCGAGAACGGCCACATGCGGGAGCGCATGGGGCTGGGGCGCGAATCCGTGGAGCGCCTGCTCGCGAAGATCCGATTCCTGGAGGAGCAGCGGTGAGCCCGCCTACGAGCGAAGGTCAGGACCGGAAGGCCTCGGTGACCGTCCGGATCGCCGGCGAAGAGCACACGATCCGAGCCAACGCCGAGCCCGAGTATACGAGGCGCTGCGCCCACTTCGTCGATGAGCGCATCCAGGACATCAAGCTCAAGAGCGGCCTCATCGAGGTCCACAAGGCGGCCATCCTGGCGGCTCTGTCCATCACCGACGAGCTGTTCCAGGCGCGGGAGGATCTCGACGGGGATCGCCGGGAAGTCGCCCGCCGAGCGGGAGAGCTGGCGGACCGCATCCAGCGGGAGCTGGACGGGCGCGCCGACCCTTAGCGTCGTACCGTTTGCTTGCGCTCATCTCCCTGCGATTCCTATCCTTCCCCTGGACGTAACGAGAGCGTGACTCGGGCTCCGCCCGGGCCACGCGCGGTGGTGCGTTGCTCACCTTCGGGCCCGGCCAGGGTCTGATTCGGAGTCACATACATGGATTCCCCGCTGGTAATCGGGCTGGCGGCGGTCGTCGGCGTTCTTGTGGGAGGTCTCGGCGGGTTCCTGATCGCCCAGGCTCGATCGCGGGAACGGCAGGAAAGAGAGCGGTCGGCCGCTGAGGACGAAGGCTCCCGCATCCTTGCCCGGGCCAGGGAGGAGGCGGAGAACCAGAGGCGCACGGGCGAGCTGGAAGGCAAGGAAGCTGCCATGCGCCTCCGGGAGACGTGGGAGCAGGAAGAAGGCCGGCGGCGGGAGGAAGCCGAGCGCCTCGAGCTCCGCCTGGTGGAGCGTTCCGAGTCCCTGGATGGCAAGTTCGACGTCCTGGACAAGCGGGAGGTGGCCCAGGAGCGGCGCACCCACGAGCTGGACGCCCGCGAGAAGGATCTCGCCCTCCGTGCCGCCGACGTCGACCGGCTGGCCGCCGAGGCGCGCGTCGCGCTGGAAGCCCTGGCGGGAATGAGCGCCGCCGAAGCCAAACAGCGCCTCATGGACGACATCCGCCAGGAGGCCGAGGCGGACGCCGCCAACACCCTGCGCTCCATCCGCGAGGAGGCCCAGCGCACGGCCGAGCGGGAGGCCAAGAAGATCGTCGCACTGGCCATTCAGCGCATGGCGGCGGACCAGACCGCGGAGATGACCGTCGCCGTCGTCCAGCTCCCTTCCGACGAGATGAAGGGGCGCATCATCGGACGGGAGGGGCGTAACATCCGCTCGTTCGAGCAGGCCACCGGCATCGACGTCATCATCGACGACACGCCGGAGGCGGTCGTCCTGTCCGGGTTCGACCCGGTGCGCCGGGAAGTCGCCCGCATGGCCCTGGAACGCCTCATCGAGGACGGGCGCATCCATCCCGGGCGCATCGAAGAGACCGTCGAGAAGGCCGCGAAGGACGTGGAGGAGGGCATGGTGCAGGCGGCCGAGGAGGTCCTTTACGAGCTCGGCATCCACAACGTCCATCCGGAGATCGTCAGGACCCTGGGGCGTCTCAAGTTCAGGACGTCTTACGGCCAGAACCAGCTTCAGCACTCCAGGGAGGTGGCCCTGCTGGCGGGCAACATGGCCGCCGAGATGGGGCTCGACGTCCAGACCGCGAAGCGGGCCGGCATCCTCCACGACGTCGGCAAGGGCCTGACCCACGAGCACGAGGGCACCCACGTCGAGCTGGGGTATCGCCTGTGCAAGAAGCACGAGGAAGGCGAGATCGTTCTCAACGCGATCAGAGCGCACCACGACGAGGAGCCCCACTTCTTCGCGGAGACGTTCCTGGTCACGGCGGCCGACGCCATCAGCGGCTCCCGTCCGGGGGCGCGCCGGGAGATGTTCGAGGGTTACGTCAAGCGCCTGGAGAAGCTCGAGGAGATCGCGCTCGAGCACCCGGGCGTGGAGCGCTGCTTCGCCATTCAGGCGGGTAGAGAGCTGCGTGTGCTGGTGGAGCCCGACAAAGTGAGCGACGCCGACATGGCCCAGCTCTCCGAGGCGGTCGCCCGCAGGATCGAAAGCGAGCTTCAATACCCTGGCCAGATCAAGGTGGTGGTGGTCCGGGAGACCCGGGTCGTGGACTTCGCCCGCTGACGGCTCCCCTTCTCTATATTACCGGACCTCCCGCCGCCGCCCCTCCCGCAGGGCGGCGTCACATCCCCTGAAACCCAGTCGAGACAAAGGACGCGAGATGTCTGCGAGCCTCATCTCTGGACGTGACATCGCCGCCGAGATCCGGGCGGAGGTCAAGGACCGTGTGGCGCGCCTGGTGGAGAGGGAGGGCCTGACGCCCGGTCTGGCCACCGTGCTGGTGGGCGACGACCCGGCCAGCCACACCTACGTACGCATGAAGAACAAGGCGGCCGGGGAGCTCGGGCTCCATTCCCGCCAGATCACGCTGCCCTCCACGACCTCCGAGGACGAGCTGCTGGGCGTGGTGGAAGGGCTCAACGCGGACCCGGCCATCCACGGCATCCTGGTGCAGTCCCCGGTCCCGGGGCACATCAACGAGCAGAAGGTCCTCCTGGCCATCGATCCCGCCAAGGACGTGGACGGCTTCCACCCGTTCAACGTGGGGCTCCTGGCCACGGGGGCCGACGACGTGCTCAAGCCCTGCACACCGTGGGGCATCGTGGAGATGCTGCTGCGCTCCGGCAACGACCCGGCCGGGAAGCACGCCGTCGTGGTCGGGCGCTCCAACATCGTGGGACGGCCCATGGCGTCCCTCCTCCTCAGGAAGGCTCGCGGAGGCAACGCCACCGTCACCGTGACCCACTCGAGAACGCCGGACCTGGGGGCCTTCACGCGCCAGGCGGACATCCTCATCGTCGCCATCGGGAGCGCGGAGACGGTCCGTGGGGACATGATCAAGCCGGGGGCCGTGGTCATCGACGTAGGCTCCAACCGCATCGACGACCCCGACAGCGAAAAGGGGTCCCGCTACGTGGGGGACGTGGCTTTCGAGGAGGCCAAGGAGGTGGCCTCGGCCATCACGCCGGTCCCGGGAGGCGTCGGGCCCATGACCATCACCATGCTCCTGTCCAACACCGTGGAGGCGGCGGTGGCCCTCCACGGCGTCGAGGGCTGAGGCCGGGCGCGCGCCCCGGCCGGGTCGAGCCCCGTGTCCTCGGACGAGCTGAGCCTGGATCTCTTTCAGCAGACCTCGGAGCCCGAGGTCTGGACCGTCAGCCAGGTCAACCGGGCCGCGCGGCTGGCGCTGGAAGGCGGATTCAGGAACCTGTGGGTGTCGGGGGAGGTGGGAAGCTGGACGCGGGCGGGTTCCGGCCACTGCTATTTCACGCTCAAGGACCGGACCGCCCAGCTCCGGTGCGTCATGTGGCGTACCGAGGCGGCCCGCCTTCCCATGGATCCCGACGAGGGCATGGAAGTGCGCGTCCAGGGAGGGCTCACCGTCTATGAGGCCCGGGGCGAGTACCAGCTCCAGGTCCGGCGCCTGGAAGCCGCCGGGGAGGAGGGACTCTGGCGCCTGGCGTTCGAGAAGCTCCGGACCAGGTTGGACGCCGAGGGCCTGCTGGCACCGGAGCGAAAGCGGCCCATCCCCCGGTTCCCGAAGGCCGTCGGGGTCGTGACGTCCGCGTCCGGCGCCGCCCTCCGCGACATCCTCACGGTGATCCGGCGCAGGGCGCCCTGGACTCGGGTCGTCCTGCGGAGCGCGAGAGTGCAGGGGGAGGGCGCGGCCGTGGAGGTGGCCAACGCCCTCAGGGCCCTGGACCGCAGCGGCCTTGTGGACGTGGTGATCGTGGGGCGGGGAGGTGGCTCGATAGAGGATCTGTGGGCCTTCAATGAGGAGCCCGTGGCCCGGGCGGTGGCCGAGAGCTCGGTTCCCGTCATCTCGGCGGTGGGGCACGAGGTGGACGTGACTATCTCGGACCTCGTGGCGGACCTGCGGGCTCCGACCCCGTCGGCGGCAGCCGAAGCCGTGGTCCAGGACGGCCGGGTGCTCCTGGACGGCCTCCGGGTCCTTCCCGCGCGGCTGACCCGGGCCCTGCGCTCCGCCGTGGAGCGCCGCAGGGACCTGGTGGCCAGGGGCCGCCGGCGCCTGGAGCAGGGGGTGGCGCTGATCCTGGAGCCACGCCGGAGGGTCGTGGCCGAGGGGACGGAGCGCCTGGCGCGGGGGATCATGGTGCTGATGGAGGCTCGCCGACGGCGACTGGCCGCCTTTGTCGACAAGCTCGAGGCGCTGTCGCCGCTGGCGACGCTCAGGAGGGGGTACGCAGTGGCCCTGGCCGAGGACGGGCGCGTTCTGAGGGGGGTCCGACAGTTCCGGGAAGGAGCCCCGTTCGTGCTGAGGGTTGCGGACGGGCGGGTGGACTGCCAGACCTTGGCGACGCACTCCGACAGCGAGGACTCCGGTGAGTGAAACCCGAGAGGGCCCGGCCGACGACGGGGCCGATGAGCTGGGCCTGGAGCGGCGACTCCGCCGCCTGGACGAGATCGTGGCCTCCCTGGAGGCCGACGACCTCGAGTTGGAGCGGGCACTCGCCCTCTTCGAGGAAGGCGTTGGCCACGTCCGGCGGGCGGAGGCCATTCTGGCCGAAACCGAGCTGCGCGTGGTCGAGCTCCTGGGGGACGGCCAGGACGGTGCGACGCGACCGTTCGAGGACGATCGCGAGCCATGAGCCCCAGGGCCGCCGCGGCCGAGGTCGGGTTCGACCTCGGGGTGTATCTCGACGGAGAGCGAGCCCACGTCGAGCCGGCCCTGGATCGCGCGCTCCAGGATGGGTGCCAGAGCCTCCCGCGGGGGGTGGCCGACGCCATCCGGCACGGGGTCACGAGCGGGGGGAAGCGGCTCCGCCCGATCCTGTGCGCCACGGCCTACCGAGCCTGCGGTGGCACGGCGGAGGCCTCCGCGGTCTACGATCTGGCGGTGTCCCTGGAGCTGATCCACGCATACTCGCTCATGCACGATGACCTCCCCTGCATGGACGATGCCGACCTTCGGCGCGGGCGGGCGACGACGCACCGCCTCCACGGCGTGGAGGCCACGGTCCTGGGAGGCGCCGCCCTCATCCCAATGGCCGTCCTGATGGCCTGGCGGGGGACTCTGGCACTGGGCTGCGCGGAGGACGTAGCCCGCCGCGTTGCCAGAGAGCTGGCCGGAGCGGCCGGGGCCGGGGGCATGGTGGGAGGTCAGGCCCTGGACCTCCTGGGCGAGGGACGGGACCTCACCGAGGAGGAGCTGGACACGCTGCACCGGCTCAAGACCGGCGCCCTGCTCACGGCGTCCCTCCGCATGGGCGCGCTGGCCGCGGGCGCCGGGCGGGAGGCCCTGGACGCACTCGATGAGTACGGGCGGGCGGTGGGACTGGCCTTCCAGATCGCCGACGACGTGCTGGACGCCACCTCAACGGCTGGGGACCTGGGCAAGAACCCTAGCGACGCGGCCCTGGGCAAATCCACCTACGTCACCCTGCACGGCCTCGACGAGGCGCTCCGGCGGGGGCATGAGCTGGTGGAGAGCGCTCGGGCCGCCCTTGACGCCGGGGGGCTGCGGGCGCCAGCGCTGCACGCCATCGCCCGGTTCGTGATGGAGCGAAGTAGCTAGTGTCCTGTCCCAGAAGTTCGCTGGCATTCGAACGCGACCACGCCCCTTCGGGGCGCGGTGCCCGCATCCACCCTGGCCGCGTTGCTCCTCGACCCACGCCTGCGGCGCGGGTGCCCCATAGCGGTGCTATTCCTCGTCGTCGCGCCTCGCCAGGGCGGCGCCTCGGCGCCCTCGGTGCTCACCGAACTTCTGGGACAGGACACTAGTGGCTCGATTCCGAAGTCCCGCTGCATTCGAGTGGGACCACGCCCTGTTGGGGCGCGGTGCCCGGGAGGATCGGGGCAGCGGTGGCGGAAGGTGGCGCGCGCGTGGCTTGGCCCTCAAACGACCACGGGCGCGTTGCCCCAGCGGGCGTGGAGCATTCGGTGCCCTATTCGCCCTCAAGTGACCACCAACGACGCTGAGGGGGCCCCCGTGGTCACTTCGAGGCGCATGTGGCCCTCAAACGACCACGAGGGTCGTGTGGGGCCCGCGTTTGGTCGTTTGGGGGCGTCCGAGGGTGCTCCTCCTCCTGCCCACGGGAGCGGGGGCCGAGTCGGGTCCACCGCATGGGCCCCGGTCACGTCGCGGCGGCCGGAGGCCGTCCGCCGGTGGGTGGCGCTCCCCGGATTGGACGACTGCCGTCAGGGAAGCCCCGCGACCCGCTCGAACAGCCCGGAACGCCACTCGTCGTCCAGGGCGTCCTCCGCGCCTGACCGGAAGCCCAGGGCTTCGAGACGCTCCACCACCTGGACCCAGTCTTCGGCCAGGATCCCGCTCACGATGAGCCAGCCACCGGGCTGGATCGCGTCCCGGAACCCGGGTAGCAACGGCTCCAGGAGACCGCGCTCGAGGTTGGCCGTGATGCCGTTCCACGCCCCGAGGCCCTTCAGAAGCGCCTCGTCCACCCAGGCCTCGCGGAGCTCCACGAGGTCGGTGACGCCATTCCGGTCCAGGTTACCCCGCGCCGCCTCCACG
>DASWKP010000271.1:0-2534 GCA_036396575.1 Longimicrobiales bacterium
GGAGGCGAAGAAGTTGGTGGTGTGCGAGCTCCGGGAGAGGTTCACGGAGTTGCTGGTGTAGTCGCCCGCGTTGAAAAACTGGTCGATGTGGTCGTAGAGGGGATCGCTGTACCGGATGTCCAGAAACCGCTCCGCGGCGTCACGCGCCACCCGGTCCTCCCGGTCCACCACCGTCCCGTTCGCGTCCACGTACTGACCCGACGCGTTGGTCAGGAAGTAGTGGTGCGTGGCCAGGCCGATGCCGCGGTTGAGCTGGTTCCTGCCATACTCGGTCCGCACGCTCACGTGGGTACGCTCCTCCTCTCCGACGCCGCTGCCCCGGCGCGTCCAGATCTGGATCACCCCGTTGGAGGCCCGGGAGCCGTACAGGGACGCCGCGGCAGCGCCCTTCACGACCTCGATCCGCTCGATGTCCAGGGACTCCAGGTCCGCGGACGACCGTCCGAACGTGCTGGCCAGGATCACCCCGTCCACCACGATGAGGGGGTAGTTGGACTTGCTGATGCTGGTCGGGCTCCGCAGGACGATGTTGACCCCGGCCCCGGGCTGCGCGTCGGAGATCACGCTGGCGCCGGCGATCTTACCCGTAATGGACGTCAGGGCGTTGGCCGCCGCCGGAACCTGGAACGACTCCGGCCCGAGCCGAGACACCGTGAACGGCACGCGCCGAGCCGAGGTCGGGTCGGCCACCCCGGTGACCACGAGCGCGTCCAGGGACAACGCCGTGATCCCCATCTGGAAGTCCACCTGCACCGTGCCGCCGTCGGGTACCCGGACGTTTTCGCGGTGCGACAGGGCATACCCTATGCGGCGGGCTTCCACGCGGTACAGTCCCGGTGGCACGTCGGCGATGATATACCGGCCGTCATCGTCCGTCAGCGTTCCCAGGCCCGTGCCCGGGATGTACACCTGGACTGTCCCCAGGGGAGAACCATCGGCCTGATCCACCACCTGCCCCACGATCCGGCCCGGCGCGGCGTCGGCCGTGCCAGGCTCCGGACCACCGCCCGGAACCTCCCCGCCCACCGCGGCGGGAAGTCCCAGGATGAACGCCAGGAACAATGCTAGTGGGCGCATCCTTCACCTCGTCTGTATCAGGATGGTCTCAACCGACTTCGGGGGATCCTGAGTCGTCGAAGTCGGATGGAGGACGGGGACGGCGGGGTGCGAGCTCCCGCGGCGCCGCGAGCGGGAAGACACGGCCGAGCGTCCCACCGGCTGCCCGTTAACGTGATTAATATCACGGACAACATAGCTAATAATATCCGATGCGCTTCGGTGGGGGTAGATGGAACGGCCCGCCCGGGACGATATTGTAGGTTCGACATCGAACCGGAGCCGCATCGCGCCCGGCGGCTCGGGCCTCCCAAGGGATGGGACGTGGACCCGGACGGGTGGAACAAGGACGGCCTTTACTCATGCGCACTTCCAGGCTTCTTCTCGCCCTTCTCCTCTCGCTTCCGGGCCTGTTGGCCGGCCAGACCCCGGCGGCGGAGGACGCCGACCGCCCCGTCGTGGTCGCGACCCGCGCCACCGTGGACATCCACGTGGACGGCCGGCTGGACGAAGCGGCATGGGCCACCGCGCGGCCCGTGAGCGACTTCACGCAGGTGGATCCGGAGGAGGGCCGGCCCGTGAGCGAGCGAACCGAGGCCCGGATCCTCTTCGACGACGAGGCCCTCTACGTCGGCGTGCGCCTGTGGGACCGCCAGCCGCCCACCAAGCGCCTGGGGCGTCGGGACATGGACCTCATGGACTCGGACTGGCTGGGCGTGGTCATCGACTCGTACCACGACCACCGCACGGCCTTCTCCCTGGACGTCAACCCCGCGGGCGTCCAGCGCGACGCCAGGAAGTCGATGGGCACGGGCAGCCACGAGCAGGACGACCTGTCCTGGGACGCGGTCTGGGAGGCTCGAGTCACCGTGGACGACCAGGGCTGGACGGCGGAGTACCGCATCCCCTTCAGTCAGCTTCGCTTCAGCGGTGCTCCGGACCAGACCTGGGGCATCCAGCTCGAGCGCATCATCGGGCGGCGGCGGGAGTACTCGGTGCTGTCCTTCACGCCCAAGAGCGAGCCGGGGGGAATCCCCACGTACGGGCATCTGGTGGGGCTTTCCGACGTCGAGGCGGGCAAGCGCCTCGAGGTGATGCCCTACGCGGTGGCCCGGAGCGAGCGGGTCGATCCCGGCGCCAACCCGTTCCGCACCGACTCCGAGTACTTCGGCTCGGCGGGCGTCGACCTCCTCTACCGCGCCACCACCGACTTCACCGTGAACGCCAGCTTCAACCCGGACTTCGGCCAGGTGGAGGCGGACCCGGCGGTGGTGAACCTCTCCGTTTACGAGACGTTCTATGAGGAGAAGCGGCCGTTCTTCATCGAAGGCAGCGAGATCTTCGACTTCGGCCGAAATGCCAGCGGAGGCCAGCTTTTCTACACGCGCCGCATCGGCCGCAGCCCCCAGCTCGGCGCTCCCACCCCCGCCGCCGACACCCCGGAGACCGCCACCATCCTCGGCGCGGCCAAAGTCAGC
>DASWKP010000272.1:0-1765 GCA_036396575.1 Longimicrobiales bacterium
GTTACGGAGTACTACACGGCGGCCGGCCCCATCCGGAAGATCGCCCATGCCAGCGAGACGGGTCCGGCCACCAACATCATCACCGGCCTGGCCGTGGGCATGGAGTCCACCGCGATTCCGATGATCCTCATCTGCGGCGCCATCTGGGTGTCGCACTTCTACGCCGGCCTCTACGGCATCGGCATCGCGGCGGTCGGGATGCTGGCCACCGTGGGCGTCACGATGTCCGTGGACGCCTACGGTCCCATCGCCGACAACGCCGGTGGGATCAGCGAGATGAGCGGGCTGGGTCCGGACACCCGGGCCATCACCGATTCGCTGGACGCCATCGGCAACACCACGGCTGCCATCGGAAAGGGCTTCGCCATCGGGTCCGCGGCCCTCACGGCGCTGGCCCTGTTCAGCGCTTACTCGTCGAAGGTCGGGCTCCTCGAGACTGGCATCGACATCGTGAACCCGCTGGTCGTGATCGGGCTCTTCCTGGGCGGCATACTGCCCTTCTTCGTGGCGGCCCTGACCATGACGGCCGTGGGTCGCGCCGCGGCAGGCATGGTCGAGGAGGTCCGCCGCCAGTTCCGGGAGATCCCGGGAATCATGGAGGGAACCGGCAAGCCCGACTCGGCCCGTTGCGTGGATATCTCGACCCGGGCCGCTCTCCGGGAGATGATCCTCCCCGGAATCTCGGCCGTTCTGGCCCCCGTGATCGTGGGCGTCACGCTTGGTGTGGAGGCCCTGGGCGGCCTCCTGGCCGGAGCCACGGTGACCGGCGTGCTCATGGCCCTCTTCATGGCCAACGCGGGCGGCGCCTGGGACAATGCCAAGAAGTACATCGAAGCCGGCGCTCTGGGCGGCAAGGGCTCCGATGCGCACAAGGCGGCTGTGGTGGGCGACACCGTGGGCGACCCGTTCAAGGACACGTCGGGTCCCTCCATGAACATCCTCATCAAGCTCATGAGCGTGGTCTCGCTGGTCCTGGCGCCGTGGTTCGTGCGCATCCATGGCGACGGCAGCCTGCTGGGCTCCCTCCTGGAGGCGGTGCGGACCTTCTTCGGATGACGACGTGAGCGCGCGAGCCTGACCCTCGCGCCGTCAGTGCGGTGGCCCGGCGTCCCCCAGGGGGCGCCGGGCCTTTCGCGATCGGGGTCCCCCGCCTCTCCGGGAGAGGTTACGTTGCGCCGTCCCTCCCGACCCCACCGGAACGGAGCCTCCCGTGACCCGATCCACCTTCGACGCCGCCATCCGATTCGCGCAGGAGCTCATTCGCATCCCGTCTCCCCCCGGGGGAGAGGGGGCTGTGGCCGCACGCCTCCGCGACGAGCTCGATCATCTGGGCTTCGACGGCGTGACGGTGGACGACACTGGCAGCGTCCGGGGCGTCGTCCGGGGCAACGAAGCGGGGCCGTCCGTCATGCTGAGCTGCCACCTGGACGTGGTGGCGGAGGGGGACCCCGACGAGTGGGAGCATCCCCCCTTCTCGGGGGCCATCGCCGACGGGTTCCTGCACGGGCGCGGGGCCATGGACATCAAGGGTCCGCTCGCGCTCCAGGTCTATGCGGCCGCGGCGCTCCAGGGCCGGGCGCCGGGCGATGTCTGGGTGGCCCACACCGTGTTCGAGGAGCGCGGTGGCCTGGGCATGAAGAGGCTCATGGAGTCGGGAGCGGTGAAGCCCGACGTGGTGGTGATCGGAGAATCCACCCACGGCGACATCTGCGTCGGGCACAGGGGAAGGGGAGAGCTGGAGGTCGTGCTCCACGGCCTGGCGGGC